>CAZZKD010000220.1:0-4735 GCA_964655095.1 uncultured Thermocrinis sp. | reverse complement strand
TTTCATCTCCTCATACCAGCTTAAAAATTTGAGCCCAAGGGTCATGGGTTCTGCATGAACTCCGTGAGTCCTGCCCATCATAAGAGTTTTCTTTTCTCTTAGGGCGAGTTCTTTAAGCTTCTGGAGGATTTTTTCCACAGTCTGAAGAATAAGGCTAAGGGCTTCTTTTATCTGTAAAGCTAAAGCTGTATCTAAAACATCGGAGGACGTGAGCCCCATATGAAAGTAGTGGGTGTATTCTGGTATCTGCTCCGATATAGCCGAAACAAAAGCTAACACGTCATGTTTGTATATCTTTTCGTAGTAGTTGATCCTCTCAAGGGTCTTCTCATCTACTTTCGTGCGTTTTTCTATATCGGTCAGAGCGGTCAAAGGTATTTTCCCTTTTTTGTGCCATGCTCTGCAGACTGCTAACTCCACCTTTAACCACAGCTGAAACTTTTTTAAGTCTGACCAGAGTTCTTTAAATTCTTTTCGGGTGTATCTTTCAATCATCCTTGTTCCTTAAAAAGGATTATCTTTTCGTCTGGCTTTTGAAGTTGCATCTTTTCTCTTGCCAACTTTTCGAGGTAAAGATCTTTATCCTCTTCCAAAAGTTTTAGCTCTTCCTCAATTAAAGTGTTTTCTTTTTTTATATTCTGTAGCTTAACGTTTATCTCGTTTATTTTCTCTTTCATCTTTATAATTTCAAAAAGACTATAACTCCCAAAAAACAGATTGTATACTGTGAAAAAAAACACAGCGATAAAAAATACAAAAGGGAGACTATCTGGATCTAAACCTCCAAAACTCCCTTTTGCCCTCAAACTTTGACGCATGGCCTAGTTCCTCCTCTATACGTAAGAGTTCGTTATACTTTGCTACTCTGTCTGTCCTTGATGCGGAACCAGTTTTTATCTGTCCAGCGTTTGTCCCCACTGCCAAGTGGGATATGAAGGTGTCTTCTGTCTCTCCAGACCGGTGGGATATTATGCAGTTGTATCCGTGTTCTTTGGCAAAGGCTATGGTCTCTAAGGTTTCCGATAGAGTGCCAATTTGATTAAGCTTGATAAGTATTGCATTTGCTATGCCTTTTTCAAAACCCTCCTTTAGAGTGTTTATGTTCGTGGTGAAAAGATCGTCCCCCACCAGTTGGACTTTACTTCCAAGAGCCTTAGTTATCATCTGCCAACCTTCCCAGTCATTTTCCGCCATAGGGTCTTCCATAGATACTATCGGAAACTTTTCCACAAGCCTAAGGTAGAACTCTACTAAATCTTCCGCATTTAGCTTTTTGCCCTCTATGTGATACATGTCATCTTCGTAGTAAAACTCTGAAGATGCACAATCCAAAGCTAAAAGCACATCCTCTCCAGGTGTGTATCCTGCCTTTTCTATGGCGCTTACTAAGAACTCTAAAGCCTTTTCGGTATTTTCAAGGTTTGGAGCAAAGCCCCCTTCGTCTCCTACGTTCGTGGAGTATCCTTTTTCTTTGAGAAGCATCTTGAGAGTATGGAAAACCTCAACACCAGCCCTTAAAGCTTCCGAAAAACTCTTACCACAAACGGGCACTATCATAAACTCCTGAATGTCCAAAGGATTGTCCGCATGCACTCCTCCGTTTATTACATTCATCAAAGGCACTGGCAGTTTGTTGGCAAAAATACCACCTATGTATTTGTAGAGTGGGATGTTAAGGTGATTTGCCATAGCCCTTGCTACAGCCATGCTAACACCAAGTATGGCGTTTGCTCCGAGCCTGCTTTTGTTAGGCGTGCCATCCAACTCTATCAGGACAGTGTCAATTTCCCTTTGATTTTCTGCAGGCAGACCTTTTAACTCCTTTGCTATTATTGAATTTACGTTATCCACCGCTTTGAGCACACCTTTGCCTAAGTATCTTTTTGGGTCATGGTCTCTCAGCTCTAAGGCTTCCCTTTCTCCCGTGGATGCGCCACTTGGCACTATAGCCCTTCCCACCGCACCAGAAGATAGCCTAACTTCCACCTCCACCGTAGGATTACCCCTTGAATCAAGCACTTCCCTTGCTTTTATCTTTTCTATTACTACCATGGCTTTATAATTTTATCACTGAAAGCATGCGCCTTCCTAACCTTTATGCCATCACAGACCCGATCAAATACGGAGAAAATTTTGAACAGACCCTTAGGAAAGTCCTGCAGAGAGGAGTTAAAATGGTCCAGCTCAGAGAAAAGGATAAATCCGGCAGGGATTATTACAACCTTGCCCTAAGGGTTAAGGAAATAACAAAGGAGTATTCCGCTTTGCTTTTTATAAACGACAGGGTAGATATTGCCCTTGCGGTTTCGGCAGACGGCGTGCATTTGCCCGCTAATGGCTTACCTCCAAGCGTGGTAAAGAGGATAGCACCTCATCTAATAGTTGGCTATTCAGCCCATAGCTTAGAGGAAGCCATATATGCACAAAAAGAAGGAGCGGACTTCATAACGCTAAGTCCTATATTCAAGACCTCCTCCCATCCAGAAGCAGAGCCCTTAGGCCTTTCCTATCTAAAAGAGGTTTCTTCTAAGGTTAGCATTCCCGTATATGCCTTAGGTGGTATAACTTGGGAGAAGATTAAGCTTTGCTACAAAAACGGAGCTTATGGAGTGGCAGGGATAACGCTCTTTTTGTAGAGGTGATGGTATTCTTTAAGCTTTACTTTTTTCAATTTCCTATAAGCACGTAAGAAACCACGACATTTACATATTCAACTGACAACCTGAAAAACATGAGAACCTTTCAACTCCACACGGTAGATTAGGAACTCCAACTGACCACCTTAATCAAAATAAGACAAATCAATAATTTTGTCAAAGGGTCCAGGAGGCTGTAGGTTTTTGAAAAGGGGGGAACAACCATAAACATAAAGGGTGGATACATTCATATGTAGGATTGAAGCGGGGACTTTGGCCATGGCAGGCTTTATCACTGGCGGAGATATAGTATTAGAGAGGGTCTTTCCACATATAATAGACGGAAGGCTCCCCCACTCTATCCTTTTAGAGGTTTTCACCGACGAAGGTATAGGAACGCAGATAGTGCTTTAAAGAAGGTTAGCTTAAAGAAATAAAGCAATAATACTATATAGATGAAAGAAGAAATAAGGCTGGCAGGGTCTGGTAGAAGGTCTAAAACAAGGTATGTAAGGTATAAACTCACTGAAAGCTTAAAAAAAGTGGGCAAAGAAGGTTCATCTATGAAATCTCCAATAGATACTCCTTGACGCTCGGAAAACTTCCAATTGTAGATTATTCTTGGCAAAAGGTGGGCTATTCCACCGAATATGGTAAAGGCGGTGAAGCCATAAATCAAAAGGTTGTAATGCAGTTCCAAAAGTGTTGGTGTCCATTCAGGGAATATGGACATCAGAAATCCTACAAAAAGTCCAAAGGGGAGTAGTAAAAGAGCAAATATGAAGAACCTAACCGGGATTGGAAAGGTGAGTTTTATTCTCCTTTGCTTTAGAATGCTGTATATTTGACTCAAGTAGAACAGGGCTACAACAAATTCAACTATAGAGGCAAAGATCAGAAGGTTGTAAGTAGTAATGTAAAAGGATACAAGAATAAAAAAGGTGGAAAACTGCTTTGCATAAAAGAGGTTAAGGGCTTTCTTGAAGTTTAGAGTGGTCATAGTTAGCATGGGTATCCAAGCCAATTCCACACCGTACACTGCATTTAGCATAGCACCAAGGGTTAGAGTATGAACTGCAAGTCTAAAAGGCACCAAGTTTAACTGACTCAAAAGTAAAAATATTGTAGATAGATTAAGAAAGACCACAGAAGCAGAAAGAAACCTGACTGTTATAGGTTTCCAGTTTTTAATCGTGAGGAATATACTTGCAGAGAACAAAATATAGGAGAGTAATAAAACACCAGAAGCTAATGCTCCTTTATTCAAGGAAAAAAGCACAAGGCTTATGATGTTTAGAACAAACACCAAGTAAGGTAGTTTGGGAAAATAAAGCTTTCTGCTTTGGGAATTTGGGACTATCTGATACATAGCGCCGATCAGCGTAGAAGCGATAAATCCGTAGAGTAAAAATACTATAGAAAGAAGCCAGTCAGTATGCCTGAGGGCTAAAGAAAGTCCAAGAAATATAAGTGCTTTAAACAAAAAGAGGGGAGTTATCTTTGACACATAATACATAAAAGTAATTATATGCTCACTTACTAAAAATTCAACGATAGGCATGAGATTGTTCGAGAAATCTTCAGGCAGTGCTGAATAGCCATAATAAAAGCTAAGATGTATGTAAAAAAGCTTAAAAGTCTTCAGAACGAGCTAAGTTCCTGTGATACAGTCAATGGAGAAGGTTAGTTCTCTTAAGGGTTGAGAGGATGTCCCGATGAGAGATTTTGAAAAACAACCTTGGAAGTCATCAAGGTGGCGATTATAATATAGCAAAGGGGGGTTGATGGAAAAGTTAGAGATTAGGATTTGGCTTGCAATAGGAGGGTTGCTTCACGACATAGGAAAGCTCATAGACAGGGTTGGAGAAGAAAGGGCTGAAGAAGAAGAAAGGAGAAAGTTCAAATATGCACATGCGGTGTATTCTTATAAGTTTTTAGAGGAACTTTTGAAAGAGAAAGGAGTAAGCCAAGAAGTGCAAGAGCTTATCCTTTCTGGTGCCTACCATCACTATCCAGAGCCGAATAACCTATACCACATAGCCCAACAAATTGCAGACCACTGTGCCAGCAGTGAAAGGAGCAGAAGAGAAGAACAAAGC
>CAZZKD010000219.1:0-2472 GCA_964655095.1 uncultured Thermocrinis sp. | reverse complement strand
AGGGACTTATAATATCCCTAAACCCTACCAAATAAGGTTTTCAATTACATCAGCAGGTGGAGGAAGGGTATAACCCTTTTGGCTTACCTTTATGGATATGCTATAGGCTATAGCTTTTTCAGAAAAAGCTATGTGCTTAGGTAATTTCTCACCCGACGTATGATAAAATTATATATTAATGTGCTTATTAATGTGCTAATATAATTATATACCCTTTGGAGATGAAAGATGGAGTATCAGAACCAAGAAATACTTGAAGAGTGGGCTGAGCTCCTGAAGGCTTTGGCCCATCCTATAAGGTTGAGAATACTGGCAACTTTGATAGAGGGGAGGCAATGCGTTAAAAATCTGAGCGAACTTCTTAAAATCTCCCAACCTAATGTCTCTCAACACCTGGGAATATTAAGAAACAAAGGCATAGTTGGTTGCAAAAGGGATGGCTCCATAGTTTGCTATTATATTAAGGATGATAGGGCGCTTAAAATTTATGAAATCTTAAGCAAGGAGGAAGCCAAATGGCAGAAAACGTAATAGTTTTGAATGAAAGCAATTGGCATGCAGAGGTCCTAAACTCGGACAAGCCGGTTTTGGTGGATTTTTGGGCACCGTGGTGCGGACCTTGCAGGATAATCGCACCTCTGATAGAAGAACTCGCAGTGGAGTTTGGAGATAGAGTAAAGTTTGGTAAGCTAAACACCGATGAAAATCCCAACATAGCCATGCAGTATGGCATAAGGGCTATACCTACTCTAATGTTTTTCAAAAACGGTGAAGTGGTAGATACAAGGATAGGAGTTCAACCTAAGGAAGCTCTTAAACAAATGATACTAAACCATACATGATTTCAGAAGACATCCTCTACGACTGTGTGATAGTGGGGGGTGGTCCTGCTGGTCTAACTGCCGGTCTATACTGCGCAAGGGCTAAGCTTCATACTTTACTCTTAGAAAAAGGCACCCTTGGAGGACAGATAGCTATAACGGACCTCGTGGAAAACTATCCTGGCTTTCCAGAGGGAATTAGCGGTAAAGAACTTACCCAGAGGTTCAAACAGCAGGCAGAGCGGTTCGGTTTGGAAATTCACAGAAAGGAAGTAGTGAAGATAGAGAAAATAGAAAAAGAAATCTTTCTCCATCTGAGAACGGGTGAGTTGTTGAGAGCCAAGACAGTTATACTGGCAGTGGGTGCTAATCCAAGAAAGCTGGGCGTAAAGGGTGAAGAGGAATTTCTGAACAGAGGAGTTTCTTATTGTGCTACCTGCGATGGAGCACTTTTTGATGGTGTGCCCATAGCTGTGGTGGGGGGAGGTGATTCAGCCTGTCAGGAAAGTCTATTCTTGACCCATTTTGGAAGCGTGGTCTATCTAATTCACAGGAGGGACCAGCTTAGAGCTCAAAAACATCTTCAAGAGAGAGTTCTATCCCATCCAAAGATAAAGTTTATACCTAACAAGGTAGTAGAGGAAATAAGGGGAGGAGAAGCTGTGGAAAGCCTTCTCCTTAATGATACACAAACGGGAGAACTTTCTACCTTGGAGGTAGAGGGGGTTTTCATATTTATAGGTTTAGAACCTTCTACTGGTTTCCTTAAAGGAACGGTAAAAATGGACGATAAGGGATATATAATCACCGACCACAGGATGAGAACCAGTTTGGAGGGTGTGTTTGCATGCGGAGACTGCAGAAGTGGAGCTACTGGCCAGGTGGCAGTGGCAGTAGGGGAAGGGTGTATAGCTGCCATAGAGGCAGAAAGATACATAGAGGAGTATTTTTAAGTTTATGAACTATCAACAAGGTTTTGAGACTTTTAAAGAAGCAACAAGATACATGTTCCAACCCAGTTTACAAGATGTTTTAATCGTCTTTCTTGGTCTGTTTGCCTCCATATTAGTTTTGATATTACTTCCCTATTTTATTTCTAGATACATTAAAAGTAACATGGTAAAGAGAGAATTTAAGGTTGTTGGTGAATCTTTTGGACTTGAAGAAGAGGAAATCAATGTGCTATACGAGTGTGCTCGTAATTTAAGTGAGCCTAGTAAACTATTTCATAGCAAGTATGTATTTGAAAAGTGTGCTGGAAAGCTGGTTAAAAAGAACTCAGAGAATATTCCAATCATAGTAAGTGTTAGGAAAAAACTTAAATTTGAACATCTACCCTGGTTTTTGCCTCTGTCTATCACAAGGGATATAGAACTCTATCAAACCGGTTTTATTTCTTATAAAGGAAAATCATACAGTGCCGCTGTTTGGGAAAAAACAGAAAAGGAACTGCACATAGCTATACTGGACAGATTGGAAGAGGTTCCTGGGGTAGGAGAGGAAGTCAAATTTTCTTTTCTTAGAGAAGACGATGGTAGATACTATTTTCAGGAGGAAATTTTAAGTAGTTACCTTGATGGCAATAAAGTAGTTCTTGTTCTACCGCATACCGAAAAGATTGGTAAAATCCAGCTAAGGGAATCCGTAAGAT
>CAZZKD010000218.1:0-5521 GCA_964655095.1 uncultured Thermocrinis sp. | reverse complement strand
GTATAACTACACCGGGCTAATACCCTTGATAATCTTGGATACTTACGAACACGCGTATTATGTTGATTACAAGAACAAGAGGCCACCATACATAGATGCCTTCTTGGAAAACATTAACTGGGATGTGGTTAACGAAAGGTTTGAAAAAGCAATGAAGGCTTACGAAGCACTAAAGGACTTTGTAAAGTAAAATATCTTTCCGGGGGCTTTGCCCCCGTATTATGAAGATCCTTCTAACAGGTGAGCCCGGCATAGGAAAGACTACGCTTATAAAAAAACTGCTTCAGAAACTTGGAAAGAAAGCAAGAGGGTTTTGGACAGAAGAGATAAGGGACAAAAATACTAAAAAGAGAATAGGCTTTAAGGTTATAAATACTGAAGGGCAGGAAACAGTTTTCGCCAGCAAATATTTTACTTCTAAGCACTTAGTAGGTTCTTACGGTGTTAATGTCTCCAGGTTTGACTCAGTGGCCATTCCTATATTGGAGAAAGCTATAAGAGAGAAAGACGTTTATATAGTGATAGATGAAGTGGGTAAGATGGAGCTCTTTTCTCAACGATTTAGAGAGCTTGTTAGAGAAATATTCTTTAATCCAAAGTATAAGGTTATAGCAACTATACCAATAAGAGATGTGCATCCATTGGTCAAAGAGATAAGAAGATTGCCAGGAGCGGTTCTTTTGGAAGTTAATAAAGAAAACAGAGACTATTTAGCTGAGGAAGTTATAAAACTGCTAAACGCAAATGGTTTATAATCTTCACTCTATGTATCCTATAACAGAAAAGCAAGTCCTAAGGGAAGATTACCTTCTAATAAAGGTAAGAGCAAATCATCTCAAAGGTGCTAAAGCGGGACAGTATGCGCTCATTCAGTATAAAGAGCTTTCGGAACCTTTACCTCTTTCCATATTGGACGTAGAGGGGGAGGAAGCTATCTTTTTGGTAAAAACTGTAGGAAGGTCAACCTTAGAGCTAAAGGAAGAGGCGGAAAGCCTTTCTTACGTTGCAGGACCTCTTGGAGTCCCCTTTCCTGTAAAGCACTACGGAAAGGTAGTTTTCATTACGAAAGATTGGGGTGTTTCTCCTGCCTTCAACTTAGCAAAGCATTTAAAGAAAGAAAACAACCAACTTGAGCTTTACCACATATCAGAGGACGGCTTTTTGCCAATAAAGGAAAGGTTGGAGTCCGTGTTTGATAAGGTAGAAGTTTGGGATAGGATAGGACACATAGATGCGGACCTTCTGGTTTCCGTAGGAAGCAATAAACTTTCAAAGGAGGTTCAACTTCTTAATCAAGGAACACAGCACATAGCTATGGTAAATACGCACATACTGGACGGGGTCGGCCTTTGTTTAGTCTGTAGGGTGTTGGTAGATGGTCAGGTAAAGCTTGCATGCACCGATGGTCCTTGGTTTTTTGCGGACAAAGTGGATTGGGATAACTTGATAAGCAGGGAAGATTTATTTTTAGAGCAAGAAAAATTAGCCTTGGAAGAGTATAAAAAAATCTTAAGAAGGAAAGAGTTAAGAAAAACTTCTGCGGAGGTGTAAGGTATGTTTGAGTTCTCTCAAAGAATAGCCCAGCTTCCACCTTACCTTTTTGCCCAGATAGACAAAAAGAAGAAAGAAAAGCTTGATCAGGGTGCGGATGTAATAGACTTAGGAGTGGGAGACCCAGACATTCCCACACCCAAACCCATTGTGGAAGCTATGAAAAGAGCGGTAGAAAAACCAGAAAACCATAGGTATCCTTCCTACGAGGGTATGCTTTCTTTCCGTCAGGCGGTGGCCGATTGGTATAAGAAAAGGTTTGGAGTAGATTTGGACCCTCAAAAGGAAGTGATAGCTCTCATAGGCTCAAAGGAAGGAATTGCCCATTTTCCCTTAGCCTTTATAAATCCGGGAGACGTGGTCCTATGTCCGGATCCAGCCTATCCCGTTTACAAAATAGGCACGCTTCTTGCGGGCGGAGAACCTTACGTATTACCTTTGAAAGAAGAAAACGGTTTTCTTCCAGACTTTAGGAGTGTGCCAAAGGATGTTCTCAAAAGAGCTAAGATCATATGGGTAAATTATCCCAACAATCCAACCTCTGCAAAAGCAACGAAGGAGTTTTACAAAGAGTTAATAGAGTGGGCTAAGGAAAATAGGATAATAGTTGCCTCTGATCTGGCATACTCGGAGATATACTTTGGAGAAGAAAAACCTCCATCCATACTGGAGATAGAAGGGGCAAAAGAAGTTGCCATAGAGTTCCATTCCCTTTCAAAGACTTACAACATGACCGGGTGGCGTATTGGTATGGCAGTTGGAAACGAAAAGCTGATAGCAGGTTTGGGCAAGATAAAGACCAACGTAGATTCTGGACAGTTTCAGGCTATTCAAGAAGCAGCTATTACTGCGCTGAACTTGCCCGAGCAAGAGCTGCAAAGCATAAGGGACCTATACAGAGAAAGAAGGAAAGTTATGGTGGAGGCTCTTGAGCGAGCAGGTCTTGAAGTATACCCTTCTGATGCTACCTTCTACCTTTGGGTAAAGGTTCCAAAGGGTTATAGCTCTGCTCAGTTTGTGGAGCGCTTGTTAGAAGAGTGCGCCATAGTCTGCACACCGGGCAACGGTTTTGGAGAACACGGGGAAGGCTACTTTAGAATATCCCTAACCGTTAGCACAGAAAGGCTTTTGGAAGCTTCGGAAAGAATAAAGAAGCTTAAGCTGTAATGAGGGAAGTAGAGCTTTCAGAAATTGCTACCTATGTGCCAACCATAGAGTATGACTTTTCCATAAAGGAAGCTCTCAAAGTTTTTGATGAATACGGTATATACGACATACTGGTGGTAGTTAAGGACAAAAAGCCCATAGGTTTGGTTTCAAAAAAGGATCTTTTAATGGCTCAGCATAGATCTGACCTAAAGGTTGGAGACATAGCTTATTCCTTGCCTAAGGTTAAAAGCTTTAGGTCCTCTTTGGACAAGCTGGGGGGTCTGTTTGACTTTTTTACCTTTAGCAAAAAACCGCTCGTGGTGGTAAATAAGGATGGGACTTACGCAGGTCTTCTTTTTTACCATGTGCTTTTGCACTACTTTAGCAACGTCAAAGAAACAGTCTATCCTATCTTCCAAAAGCTGAGAAAATACTTTGGTGAAGGGGGCTATTTCTACAGCTTCCAACTAAAGGAAGCCAAGAGGTTCAAAGAACAGATGGGCACTGCAAGGTTAGAAAGCCTTTACAAACTTCTTTTGGAAAACGTAAAGGACCAGATTGAGGAAGGAGATGCCTTTCTTTCAATAGAAGAAGGAGAGGTTTATGCCCTTTCCCACACGCGCGTAGAAGAAAACAAGATCAAGCTAATCATGGAGGAGTTTCACAAAGAATTTTCTCTTCTTTATGCGGAAGCCAAACCTGTGCATATACTTGGCTTTTGTGTGGAGCTAAAAAACGTGAAAAACTACGAAGAATTTTTCAGCGTGATTGCCGAACTTAAAGGAAGGTTAAGGTCCGTATCAGACATTTCCTTTTTTATATACCACGGCATACAGCCCTCCGTTGTGGTATGCGAATACAGAGGGAAGGAGTACATAAACAGGGTAGTGGAAAAGATAAAGGAGGACTTTTCCCAGATAGTCTGGAAGATAAGGCATACAGAAAAGGAAATGTGGGAACATACCCTTTACGAGATGTTTAAAACGTATCCCTACTTTGAAATTTTTTACATAATCAGCGAAAAGGGTATACAAATATCAAACAACGTTATAAATCCAAGAATAAGGTATCCTGTAAAGACGGGCAGAAAAGGGGCAGATAGAACAGAAAAACCCTACTACAAACTGGCAAAAGAAGGCGAAATATACATATCTGACATATACATATCCCAAGCTACCGACGATTTTTGTATAACGCTTTCCTCCAAATTCAGATATGGAGACAAAGCATACATACTTGCAGGGGACATAAACTACACAGAAGTGCACAAGCTTGTAAAGAGCTATTCTGTTGTATAAATTTTTACTGAGGAGGTATTTCTATGGCAAGACTTGTAGTATTTACGGAGAACAGCCCTTATAAGTTAGAAGTTGGAGAAGAGACGTATTACATATGCATGTGCGGTCTGTCCAACAAAAAACCTTTCTGCGATGGCTCGCACAAAAAGACAAAGGATGAGGAAAAAGGAAAACTCTATATTTACGACCAAAACGGAAGGGTAGAGGTACAAATTTAACCAGGATAAAAACCAAGAAAGAGGTCCAAGATGCTCCAAAAAACAAACTGGAAAGAACTTTACGAAAAAGACTTTTACCTTTGGGTTATGGAGAACTTAAGGCTTTTGAAGGAGAAGCGCTACGAGGAAGTGGATTGGGAAAACCTTTTGGAGGAAATAGAGGACATGGGAAGAAGCGAGCTAAGAAGCGTGATAAGTTACATCTCCGTAATCCTTGAACACCTTTACAAGTTAGAAAACTTCAAGGTCAGCCAAGAGATGGGAAACAGTTGGATAAAAAGCATAATAAACGCAAGACTTGAACTAAGTAGGCTTTATAAAAAAAACCCATCTTTGGTAAAAAAGTCCGAAGAAGAACTTCAAGAAGCATGGGAAGATGCGGTCAAAAGCTTAATCGGTTGGTTTAAATATCCAGAAAACAAAACCTTAGCAAAACAGTTTTTTGGTGGAATACCCACTGAGAAGGATTTCCCAGATAAATGTCCATACACCTTTGAACAGGTGCTTGAGTATGAACCTTGGATAGAATAAACTTTAATGTGCTATGGAAAACGGTAGGGAAAGGTTGATACAAAAGCTAAGAGACTTACAAAAAAGCGGTGCAAAGGCTTTGGTTTCTTACCTTATGGTGGGCTATCCCACCTTTGAGGATTCTTTGGAAGCCTTTAGAGTTGTCCTCCAAGAAGGCACGGATATTTTGGAGATAGGCTTTCCCTTTTCTGACCCTGTGGCGGATGGTCCTACAATTCAAAGGGCTCACGAGGTAGCCCTAAGCAATGGCATAAAATCTAAGGACGTTTTTAGGGCTTCAAGTCTTTTGAAAGAAGAGTTCAAAGAGGTGCCCTTTCTTCTTATGACTTACTACAATCCCATATTTAGGATTGGACTTGAGAGGTTTGTAAAGCTTGCGAAGGATAACGGCATAGATGGTTTTATCGTGCCGGACCTTCCGCCGGAAGAGTGCGAAGAGTTAAAAAAGGTGTGCGAAAAGGAATCTATGGCTTTGGTGCTGTTGGCTTCTCCCACAAGCACGGAAAAAAGGCTCAAGCTTATATGTCAATACACAGATGATCTAACTTACTTTATTTCTTTAACTGGAACCACAGGAGAAAGGGAAAAACTGCCCTTAGAAAGGCTAAGGGAAAATCTAAGTCTTTACAGAAGAGTATGTCAAAAGCCTGTGGTGGTTGGGTTTGGAGTGTCAAAGGGAGAGCAGGCAAGGGAAATTGCCAAAATGTCTGACGGTGTGGTGGTTGGAAGTGCTCTTGTTAAACTCTACGGAGAAAGAAGGTTTTAGGAATTGGC
>CAZZKD010000217.1:0-3812 GCA_964655095.1 uncultured Thermocrinis sp. | reverse complement strand
CCCCAACCTCTAAGGGAACTAACCTTCTCCTCACCCTGCCGAACACCCCTTGAACCAATAAGGAGTTTTTGTTTGTTAGCAGTTTATAAGCTGACCTTATGGCGGATGATTGATTACGCATTAATTCCAAAAGCTTTTTCCTGTCGGAACTATTCAGCTGGAGTTTGAATTGTAGGCTTACATACATCTTAGGCTTTATTATAATTACTCAGCACTGCCTAAAGGATTTTTTCGAACAGCCTCTCTGGAACGTTGTCTTTGGAGTTTGTAGTATTTTTCAAGAGCTAACCTCCTCTTTAAGCCATTCACTCTGTCTATGAAAGTAATGCCGTTTAAATGATCTAACTCATGCTGGAAAACTATAGCTGGAAAGCCTTCAAGCTCGTATTCCTTCTCTTCTCCTTCAAGGTTCAGAGCTTTCAACCTTACCTTGCTGTATCTTTCTACCTCTACAGTTAAACCCGGGAAGGAAAGACATCCTTCTTTATACTTTATAGTCCCTTCTGCATGAATAAGCTCTGGGTTTATCAGGACAAGCTTTAGAGGAGGACTCTCTTTCTTTGGAGTAGTGTCTATGACCATAACACGAAGGGGCTCACCTATCTGATTGGCAGCCAAGCCCACCCCATCTTCCGCATACATAGTATCAAACATGTCCTCCACAAGCTTTTTTATGTCCTTATCTATAACATCCACTCTAAGGGTAGGGGTCTTTAGGATTGGGTCTGGAAAACTAAAAATTTTCCTTACAGCCATAGCCTGAATTAATTTAATACTTAACAAGTTTAAAATAAAGTCCTATGTGCGGAATAGTGGGATACACGGGAAAAAGAAAGGCGATCTTTATACTTTTGGAGGCCTTAGAGAGGTTAGAGTATAGAGGCTACGATTCTGCTGGTGTGGCTCTTTTAGAGGATGGTAAGATCTTTGTAGAAAAAAAGGTTGGGAAGATAAGAGAGCTAGTAAAAAGTCTTTGGGGCAAACAATTAGACGCTACCCTTGGCATAGGGCATACCAGATGGGCTACCCACGGGGGCGTATGCGAGCTGAACGCTCACCCCCACACAGACCAGGAAGGGCGCTTTGCTTTAGTACATAACGGCATAATAGAAAACTATAGAGAACTGAAGGAATTTATCATCTCAAAGGGCATAGAATATAAATCAGAAACAGACACAGAGGCCATAGTCCATCTTATATCCTTAAACTACAACGGAGACCTTTTAAAAGCGGTTTTAAAATCCCTTCCCAAGCTAAAAGGAGCATACGCCTTTGCAGTCTATACACCCTTAGAACCTGGTCGTATAGTTGGGGTAAGATATGGAAGTCCCCTTGTTGTAGGCTTGGGAGAAGGAGAAAACTTTTTAGCTTCTGACATACCCGCTTTAATCCCCTTTACCAAAAACATAATACCTTTGGATGATGGGGAGGTGGTGGATTTAACACCCGAAGGGGTAAGCATTTATGACTTTGAAGGAAACCCAAAGGCAAAAGAGTCCCTAAGGATCCATTGGGACATCATAGCCGCAGAAAAGGGAGGTTTCAAACACTTTATGTTAAAAGAGATCTTTGAACAGCCCAGGGTGGTGGCAGATACTATAAAAGGATACCTATCCAGAGATTACGAACTTCCCTTTTCCTTAAAAGAATTTAGAAGGATACTCATAACAGCCTGTGGCACTTCTTACCATGCGGGGCTTGTTGGAAAATACTGGCTTGAAAAGTTTTTGGGAGTGCCTGTGGAAGTGGTCTATGCTTCTGAGCTCAGATACGCAGACAATCCGATAGATCCGCAAGACTTGGTGATTGCCATATCCCAGTCTGGTGAAACTGCAGACACCAGATTTTCTGCCCTATCAGCAAAGGAGAAGGGAGCTAAGCTTTTGTCCATCGTTAATGTAATGGGAAGTGCCTTAAGCAGAGAATCGGACTATACCCTATACACTCACGCAGGACCGGAGATAGGCGTGGCTGCCACAAAAACCTTTACCTGCCAGCTGGCAGTTCTTTTTTCCTTAGCCATAAGCGAGCATCCTGAAAGAGAAAATCTCATGGACGAGCTCCTAAGGATGCCCCACCTTATGGAAGATGTTCTTTCAGAAAGCGAAAGTATAAAGGAGATAGCACTCAAATACACTAAAAACAAAAATACGCTTTATTTGGGAAGATACCTCAGCTACCCTGTAGCTCTGGAAGGCGCGCTAAAGTTAAAAGAGATATCTTACATCCATGCGGAAGGCTACCCTGCGGGAGAGATGAAACACGGACCCATAGCTCTAATTGACGAAAACATGCCAGTGGTAGTTGTGGCACCGAAAGACAGAGTATATGAAAAGATACTTTCAAACATAGAGGAAGTTTTAGCAAGGAAGGGCATAGTTATATCTGTAGGCTTTAAGGAAGATAAAGAAATTCAAAGGCTCTCAGGGGACTTTATAGGCATTCCTAATTGCCACGAGGACCTAACACCCTTTTTGACGGTCATACCCCTTCAACTTTTTGCCTATTACATAGCGGACTACTTGGGTTTGGATGTGGATCAACCCAGAAACTTGGCAAAAACCGTTACTGTTGAGTGAACAAGAACTTTAAAAGTCCCATCTGAGCATACATCCTGTTTTCTGCCTGAGTAAAGATAAAGTCCGCATAATTTTCAAAAACTTCCTCCGTTATCTCTTCCCCCTTTCTGGCAGGAAGGCAGTGCATTACCAAAACACTTTCCTTTGCATGCTTTAAGAGCTTGCCATTTACCTGATAGGGTTTAAGGGCCAAAAGCTTCTCTTCAGTTCTGTTTTGGTTCATGCTGACCCAAACGTCCGTATAAACCACATCCGCATATTCGACCGCTTCCACTGGATTGGGAGTTAGATATATACTTCCCCCCGTGATCTTGCATAGATCCTCTCCCGCTTGGTAGTAATAAGAGGAAGGCTCATATCCTTCGGGAGTAGCTACAAACAGGTTAAGACCAAAAAGCCCTGCACCTACAAGCCATGTGTTGCAGAGGTTGTTCCCATCGCCCACATAGGCGATCTTGAGCTTTTTTATATCCTCCCCAAAACACTCGTAAAGAGTAAAAACATCGCTCAAAACCTGGCATGGATGGGACATATCCGTTAGGGCGTTTATAACCGGTATGGACGAATAAGAGACTATCTCTTTTAGCTTTTCATGAGAATCGGTACGGACTATAAGACAATCTAAGTATCTTGAGAGTGTGCGGGCAGTGTCCTTGAGATCCTCTCCTCTTACTAACTGAAGACTCTGCTCTTGAAGAAAGATAACCTCCCCACCCAAAGCCCTTATGCCTACCTCAAAGGATACTCTAGTCCTTGTGGACGGTTTGGTAAAAATCAAAGCAAAATGCTTACCTCTTAAATACTTCTCTTTGTCCTCCCCTTTTTTGATAGCTAAGGAGCTCTTAATGATAGCCCATCCTTCTTCTGGCGTAATGTCCCAAAGGTCAATAAAATGCCTTATCATAAACTATATTATATCTGAACCTGATGAAGATATTGGAAGTTATTGATAGCTTGGGATGGTGCGGAACTAAGGAGCAGACCTACTTAAACGCTTTACACCTTAGCAAACACTTTGAAGTGCATCTTGCCTTAGCCTTTGGGCACAGAGAGATGATAGAAAGGCTAAAAGGGAAGGTGGAACTAAAGTTTTACGAGGTGGATAACGGCAGTAAAAGAAGGTTTAACATAAAAAATTACTTAAGACTATACCAAATTGTCAAAGAGGGAAACTACGATGTTTTGATAGCCAACTCCTCTTGGTCTTTAAATTACGTGATTGGCATACTGCCG
>CAZZKD010000216.1:0-2147 GCA_964655095.1 uncultured Thermocrinis sp. | reverse complement strand
CCTCTTCCGATCTTGGAACAAAGCACACCTTTTTAAGCTGGGATGGACAGAAGGTGGAATACGACATTTGCGAGTTTTAATAGAAGAATTCTTGCATTATATCTTTCCGATAAAAAGATCATCACTATAAACTTCTTGTTTTCGCTGTTTTGTATGCCAAGCGATTAAATTAAAATAACTAATGATGAGTGGGCATGAGATCAGAGAACTTTTTCTTAGCTTCTTTGAAGGTAAGGGACACACGAGGGTAAAGAGTGCTTCGCTAATACCAGAGTCGGACCCAACCTTGCTTTTTACCAACGCAGGCATGGTTCCCTTTAAAAATGTGTTCCTTGGCTTGGAAAAAAGACCTTATTCAAGGGCTGTGTCCTGTCAGAAGTGCCTTAGGGTTTCTGGAAAACACAACGATTTGGAAAGTGTGGGATACACCTCAAGGCATCACACCTTTTTTGAAATGCTTGGCAACTTCTCCTTTGGCGATTACTTCAAAAGGGAAGCCATACTCTATGCTTGGGAGTTTGTGACCGAGTGGCTAAAAATTCCAAAAGAGAGAATATACGTAAGCGTGTATAGAGAAGACGAAGAGGCTTACAGAATATGGAACGAAGAGGTAGGGCTACCTACGGATAGGATTTGGAGGCTTGGAGAGGAGGACAACTTCTGGCAGATGGGAGATACAGGACCTTGTGGTCCTTCTTCGGAAATATACGTGGATAGAGGGGAAGAGGCAGGAGAAGAAAGGTTTTTGGAGGTTTGGAACCTTGTTTTTATGCAATACAACAGGGACCAAAAGGGTAGTTTAACTCCACTTCCTAATCCAAGCATAGACACGGGTATGGGTCTTGAGAGGATCGCAAGCGTCCTTCAAAACACAAAAACGAACTTTGAAATAGACCTTATAAGACCCATAATAAGCTTTGGAGAGGAGATAAGCGGAAAAGCTTACGGAGAGAATTATGAGCATACGGTAGCCCTAAGGGTAATAGCGGACCACCTTAGAGCCTTAACCTTTGCCATATCTGATGGAGTTTTTCCGTCCAACACCGGAAGAGGATACGTCCTAAGGAGGATCCTAAGGAGAGCCTTAAGGTTTGGATACAAGCTGGGCATAGTAGAGCCTTTTCTACACAAGGGAGTGGATGTGGTAGTGGATATTATGAAATCAGCCTATCCTGAGCTTGTTCAAACAAAGAGCTTTGTTAAAGGAGTAATAAAGGCAGAAGAGGAGAGATTCATAAACACCTTCAAAAACGCCATACCTTTGGTAGAAGAGTTTGTAAGCAGAGCTTTGGAAGAGGGCAGAAGCTTTTTGAAGGGCGAAGAGGTGTTTAAACTCTACGACACTTACGGCTTTCCTCTGGATCTGTTGGAAGAGATAGTGAAGGAAAATAATTTAAGCCTTGATATGGAAGGGTTTGAACAAGAGATGGCAGTCCAAAGAGAAAGGGCAAGACAAAGCTTTAAGATAGAAACCAAAGAGGTAAAGCCCATATACCAACATATTAAGAACATAGGAAAGACTTCAACCTTTGTGGGTTACGAAACAACCACAAGCCAGTCAAGAGTAATAGCCATAGTAAAGGATGGAGAACTTGTATCTGAACTAAGGGAAGGGGAGAGTGGGGAAATATTCTTGGACATTACACCTTTTTATGCAGAGAGAGGAGGGCAGATAGGGGATACGGGGACCATAGAGAATGCAGAAGGTGTTTTTGTGGTGGAAGATACCCAATCTCCTGTGGAGGGTGTGATAAGTCATATAGGTAAGTTGGTGAAGGGAAGGTTAGCGGTAGGAAGTCAAGTGCTTGCGATGGTAGAAAGTGAAAGAAGGAAAGACATAAAAAGAAATCATACCGCAACCCATCTGCTCCATTCAGCACTCAAGCTGGTTTTAGGAGATCATGTCAGACAGGCAGGCTCTTTGGTAGGGGATAAGTATTTGAGATTTGATTTTACCCACTTCCAACCGCTCACTTGGGAAGAGATAAAGAAGGTAGAGGAGTTGGTCAACGAGCAGATAAGAAAGGACGAGCCTGTGATAACGGAAGAGAAGGACTACAGAGAAGCTATAAAAGAAGGTGCTATAGCTATTTTTGAAGAAAAATACGGTGATAGGGTTAGGGTGCTGAGCGTGGGAGACTTTTCCA
>CAZZKD010000215.1:0-3839 GCA_964655095.1 uncultured Thermocrinis sp. | reverse complement strand
GGGGCAGGCTTAGCGAAGGTTTAGAAAGGGTGGGAGGAAAAAGCGGGGATGAGGAAATCAATCTAACAAAAACGGAATTCCTAATTTTAAAAGCGCTTTTGGAAAACTATCAAAAACCAATCAGCAGGGACTACCTTGTTGAGTATGTGCTAAAAAAAGAAGTTTACGACAGAACCATAGATGTGCATATAAAAAACCTAAGGGAAAAGTTAGGTAAGGAAGGTGAATGGATAAAAACCATAAGGGGTGTGGGTTATAAATTAGAAGCACCATGAGGTGGTTCATCTTTGCCTTCTTAGGAATCTACTTTCTTATGAACTTATACGTGTTTTTAAAGCTAAGGCATCCTGCTTTTATTCCGGTGATCCTAATGGGTTACTTTTCTCCCTTACTGATGAGGTATGCGGACACTAACCTATCTCCCACAATGAGCTATTTTGTAGGCTTGTTTGCCCTACTATACATGGGCTTTTTGGTGTATTTTATTTTGCTTTTCCTTCTTTTTGACATCTATACATTGTTTGTTAAATTTCTTCACCGAGTTTTTGGCGTAAATCCTTTGCCAAGACCCTCTAAAAAAGCTACTCTTATTCTTGTGTTTATCCTATCCCTTAGCTTGTCCGCCTATAGCTATTACGAAACCTTGAACTTAAGGGTCTATCACTTTAGGCTTGAGACGGAGAAATTACCCTTAGAGAGAATAAGGATAATGCACATATCGGACGTTCACCTTGGACCGGTTATGGGTATGGATAAAATAGAGCTGATAAGGAAAGTCTATAACGCATACAAGCCTGACATTCTTGTATCCACCGGAGATCTGGTGGATGGGAACATGAAGAGGAAAGACGGTTTAGCGGTTGCTTTGGCAGAGATGGACCCACCTATGGGAAAGTTTGCAGTCCTTGGCAATCATGAATACTATAGAGGTGTGGATCAAGCGGTGGAGTTTAGCCAGTCTGCAGGGTTTAAACTTTTAAGGGGAGAAGTAACAGACTTAGGCTTTATGCTGTTGGCAGGCGTGGATGACGACGACTGTAGATTTTTCAATGCCTGCGTAGGTCCGATAAATGAGTATGACCTAATCAAGGATGCAACAAGGGATAAGTTTGTGCTTCTTTTAAAGCATAAACCAAGGTTGGACAAAAGAGCTGTGGGAATGTTTGACCTGATGCTTTCTGGACATACACATGGGGGAGTTTATTATCCAGTAGGGAAGTTTATAATTCCTAAGCTTTTTGAAGCAAACGCAGGATGGGTGTATTTAGGAAAGGGGAGCTATCTTTTTGTTAGCAAAGGGGTGGGCACGGGAGGACCACCCATGAGACTACTTGCTCCACCAGATATGGCTATAATAGATATAGTTAAAAAGTGAAACTAGTTATAGTAGGAAGGCCAAACGTAGGAAAATCAACCCTGTTTAACCGTATTGTAGGTAAAAGGATAAGCGTAGTTCATAATATGCCAGGTGTTACGCGGGATGCTATAGAATCGGTGGGAGAATGGAGGGGAAGAAAATTTAAGATGGTAGATACGGGAGGCCTTATTGAAAGTGAAGAATATATAACTAAGGAGATAAAAAGACGAGTACAAAAACTTCTAGAAGAAGCGGATGCCATTCTTTTTGTAGTTGATGGTAAAGAGGGTATTACTTATGCGGACCAATCGGTGGCAAAACTACTGTATCCACACAAAGAAAAGGTCTTTTTGGTTGTGAATAAAATGGATACAAAAGTCGCCCAATCGAACTTGTATGACTTTTTCACTTTAGGTTTTGAAAAGGTTTATCCAGTGTCAGCCCAACACGGTAAAGGTATAGGAGAACTTTTGGATGATGTCTTCTCTCGTGTTGCAGAAAGTAAAGAGGTTATACTACAAGAAGGTATAAGGCTATCCTTTATAGGTAGGCCTAACGTTGGAAAGTCTTCTTTGGTAAATGCTATACTTCGCAGTGATAGAGTCATCGTTTCCCCTATAGCTGGAACCACAAGGGACGCTGTAGAGATATCTTTTGAATACAAGGGAGAGTCTTTGATATTGGTTGATACTGCCGGAATTAGAAGGCCTTCAAAGGTGGAATATGGCATAGAGTTTTTTTCAGTGGGAAGATCCATAAAGGCTATTGAAATGTCCGATATAGTGTGCTTAGTGGTGGATCTATCGGAGGGTGTAACCCATCAGGATCAAAAGATAGGTAGCTTGATAGAAAGAAGATACAAAGGATGCGTAATAGTAGGAAACAAGTTTGACCTTACCAATCTAAAAAGAGAAGAAGCAGAGGCTTACATAAGGCAAAGACTTTACTTTTTGGATTATGCGCCAGTGGTGCTTACAGTGGCAACGGAGCGCAAAGGGATAGAGCGGTTGTTAGAAAGCGCCCTATTGGTCTATAGAGATTACTGCAAGCAGCATAAAACTTCGTTCATAAATAGGGCAGTTGAAAAAATCATCTCTGAAAAAGCCCCTCCAAGTTATCAAGGTAAGGAGGTAAAGATCTATTATGCCTATCAAGAAACAGCAAAACCTCCCACCGTAGTCTTATACACGAACTATCCAGAAGGTTGGAAGAGCAATTACAAGAGATTCTTTGAGAGAAAGCTTAGGGAATACCTAGATATAAAATACTCCCCTATAAAGCTTGTGCTTAGGTCAAGGGAAGGTGGAGACTATTCTAAAAATCCTTCAATGTAGTTATAATAAAGCCTAAGATGTATGTAAGTTTTCAATTCAAGCTCTAACTGAACAGTCCCGACAGAAAAAAGCTATTTCAGCTAATGCGTAAGCAACCATCCGCCATAAGGTTTGCTTATAAACCGCTAACAAACAAAAACTCCTTATTGGTTCAAGGGGCGTTCAGCAGGGTTGAGAGGACGCCCCGATGAGGGATTTTGAAAAGCAACCTCAGGGGGCAAGGCCCCCCATAGATTTAATCAGTCTTCTAATGTGGAAACATCACCCACTGGTAGGCCAAGCTCCTGTGCTTTTAAAACCCTTCTCATTATCTTCCCACTTCTTGTCTTGGGAAGTTTTTCCACAAACTCTATCTCATCAGGGACTGCAATAGCACCCAAAACCTGTCTTACATGCTGCTTTATATCTTCCTTTAACCTATCGGAGGGTTCCACACCTTTCTTAAGTATTACAAAAGCTTTTATAGATTCTCCTTTTATCTCGTGAGGCTTTCCTATAACCGCCGCCTCTGCTACCAATGGGTGATCCACTAATGCGGACTCCACTTCCATAGTGCCTATTCTGTGTCCTGCTACGTTCAAAACATCATCCGCTCTTCCAAGGATCATTATGTAACCTTCTTCGTCGTACGTGGCCAAGTCCCCTGTAAAGTAAACATTTCCTGGAATAGCAGTCCAATACTTTTCATACCTTTCTGGCTCTCCCCAACAAGTTCTAAGCATAGAGGGCCAAGGGCTTTTTATCACCAAGTTTCCTACTGTGTTAGGTGGAAGAGGGTTTCCTTGATTATCTACCACCGCTGGTTCTATGGTAAAGAAGGGCTTTCCTGCCTTTCCAGGCTTTGCAGGATAGGATGGGATGGTGGTTATCATATGTGCGCCTGTTTCCGTTTGCCACCAAGTATCCACTATTACGCATTTCTCCCTTCCTATGTTTTTGTAATACCACTCCCAAGCTTCCGGATTTATGGGTTCTCCTACACTGCCCAAGATTCTTAAAGAAGAAAGGTCGTATTTGGCAGGCCACTCCTCTCCGTATCTCATAAACATCCTTATAGCGGTTGGTGCAGTGTAAAAGGTATTAACCCTATACCTTTCCACATAGCTCCACCATCTGCCTGGGTCTGGATAATCTGGTGCCCCTTCCAC
>CAZZKD010000214.1:0-10550 GCA_964655095.1 uncultured Thermocrinis sp. | reverse complement strand
AAAGGATATGTATAACTCTCTTATGAGCAAAAGCACAAAGGCGTATGGAGAAACTTTCTGAAGGTATAAGTAAGCAGAAAGACAGGACAGAACAAAGACCTTATCCACAAAAGGGTCAAGCAAAATACCAAGCTTGCTAACCTCTTTCTTTCTTCTGGCAATATCCCCATCCAGCCAGTCGCTCACTGCCCCTATCAAAATGGTAAGTAAGGCTAATGTGCTATACTCATTTAGGACTGCATAAACCGCCAGGAAGGTAAGGAGGAATCTGAAAAAGGTTATATAGTTGGCCATAATTCGGATTAAAAGTATAACACTTTTTAAGCTATATGTATCAATAGCATAAAATATGAGTGATTTATACTAAATTTTTTAGCAACATCTCTTGACAAAAGGGGGAATTGTTAATATAATTTTTTAAGAAACTTCAAAAGGAGGTGGTAGGCATGGCTAAGTTAAGACCACTATACGACAAAATAGTGGTTAAGCGTCAGGAAGAACAAGAGCAGAGAACTGCCTCTGGGATAATAATCCCAGATACCGCTAAAGAAAAGCCACAGATCGGTGAAGTAGTGGCAGTGGGAGAGGGTAAGCTTTTGAACAACGGTCAAGTAGTATCCCCCAAGGTAAAGGTGGGAGATAGGGTAATCTTTAACAAATACGCTGGAACAGAAGTGGAACTGGACGGAGAAAAATATTTAATCATGTCTGAGGACGAAGTCCTCGCCATTATTGAATAAAAACTCTTTAAGGAGGTGAAACCATGGCAGCAAAGAGGGTTGTTTACGGAGAAGAAGCAAGAGCTAAACTAAAGGCTGGAGTTGATAGGCTTGCCAATGCAGTGAAAGTTACCCTTGGGCCTAAGGGAAGAGAGGTCATCATAGAGAAAAAGTGGGGAAGCCCCTTGGTTACCAAAGACGGTGTAACAGTAGCCAAAGAAATAGAGCTGAAAGATCCATATGAAAATATGGGTGCTCAGCTTGTAAAAGAGGTAGCCTCCAAGACCGCTGATGTGGCAGGAGACGGAACTACCACTGCCACTGTTTTGGCACAGGCAATATTTACAGAAGGTCTAAAAGCCATAGCCTCTGGAGCAAATCCAATGGACATAAAGAGGGGTATTGACAAGGCGGTGGAAGTGGTAGTTGAAGAGATAAAGAAAATGTCCATACCAGTGTCGGGCAGGAGAGAAATAGAACAGGTTGCCACAGTATCTGCTAACAATGATCCAGCCATAGGTAAGATAATAGCTGATGCAATGGAGGCAGTTGGGAAAGAAGGTGTTATAACCGTAGAAGAATCAAAAACTGCGGAAACAACCTTGGAAACAGTCCAAGGAATGCAGTTTGATAGAGGATATCTCTCTCCGTACTTCATAACCAACCCGGATAAAATGGAAGCGGTGTTAGAAGATCCTTTCATACTCATCTACGAAAAGAAAGTATCCAACGTAAAAGATCTACTACCAGTTCTTGAGCAAGTGGTAAGGGCTGGAAAGCCCATACTCATAATAGCGGAGGATGTAGAAGCAGAAGCCTTAGCTACCTTAGTGGTAAATCACATTAAGGGAGTGATAAGGGCATGCGCAGTCAAAGCTCCAGGTTTTGGACAAAGGAGGAAGGACTACCTGCAAGATATAGCCATACTCACGGGTGGAACTGCCATAACTGAAGAGCTCGGTATTAAGCTTGAAAGTGTAACACTTGATATGCTCGGAAGGGCAGACAAAGTGGTAGTGGATAAGGACAATACTACCATAATAGGTGGTAAAGGTTCCAAAGAAGCTATTAACGCCAGAATAGAACAGATAAGAAAGCAGATAGTGGAAACCACATCGGACTACGATAGGGAAAAGCTTCAAGAAAGGCTTGCCAAGTTAGCTGGTGGAGTAGCCATAATAAGGGTAGGTGCTGCCACAGAGGCGGAAATGAAGGAGAAAAAAGCGAGGGTTGAAGACGCAGTTCACGCCACAAAGGCAGCGGTAGAAGAGGGAATAGTGCCAGGTGGTGGTGTGGCTCTGGTGAGAGGTTCAGAAGCGTTGGAAAACATACAGTTGGAGAACCCTGATCAGCAAATAGGAGTGGATATTGTAAAGAGAGCTTGCAGAGTTCCTCTCAGGCAAATAGCAGGGAATGCTGGATTTGAAGGGTACGTCGTATTAGAGAAGGTTATTGCTTTAGGCAAAGAAAAGGGTAAGAATTACGGATTTGACGCAGCAGTTGGAGAATACAAAGACATGGTGGAGGCAGGAATTATAGACCCAACAAAGGTGGTAAGGACCGCTCTTATAAACGCTGCATCTGCCGCAAGCGTTATGCTAACTGCGGAGGCTTTGGTTGCCGAAATACCAGAGGATAAGAAAGAAAAAGCCCCAACTTCACCAGAAATGCCCGAGCTTGACTAAAGAACAAAGCCCCTTTACGGGGCTTTTTTTATTTTTCCCTTTTTGTTTGCCATTATTTGAGATACTTCCGCAGCTTTTTGAGGGTCCATAGCAGAAAGTATAGCGGCAGCCTGTTGTTCTCTCAGTCTGAGAAGGATCTCGGCGGCCAAATTGGGGTTCATGTTGTTCATTATAGCTCCAGCCTCATCAGAATCTGCCCTGTTGAATATGGCCACCAGCTTTTGGAAATCTGGAGGCATCTCTTCCTTCTTAGGTTCAACTTGCCTTAGCTCCTCCAGTTTCTTTCTTTCCTGCTCTAATTTCCTCAACTTCTCTTCCAACTCTTTGGTCACCAGCTTTAGCTCATTCTCCACTTTGCTTTCCTTCCGTTCTTTTATCTTTTTCTGGATCGCACTCTGCCCAACTGTAAGAGTAGGAATTAAAAGTAGAAAGATTAGGAATTTTTTTATCAGATGGAAAAAGTTTGATCTGAGCATTTCAACAGAGCTTTCTTTTCGGCGCAATTCATACTCTAACCTATGCTTTACTACCTCCACACCCTTTATTTCTCTATATATAGACTTTAACTCTTCTTGCTTGCGAGCTTTTTGCTGATTGAGTATGGTCAAATCTTTCTCCAAATTCTTCTTTTTCTCCAACAAACCCCTAAACTCTACAAGCTTTTCAAAGGAAAAATCAGTTTTTATACTCTGGTTCAACTCATCCATCTTTATCTCAATGACTTTGATCTCAGCTTCAAGGGCACTGATCTGCCTGTCAATTTCCTCTATTTCCTTTGCCTTCTTCTTTTTCTCCCAGTCTTTTACTCTTAAGATGCCTTTAATCCACCGCATAAATGCCCCTCAAACCTCTTCCCTCTTCGTCCCAATCTAAACCATAGCCCACCAAGAATTTGTCTGGAACTTCAAAACCTACGTAATCTACCTTAATATCTACCCTTCTCCTTTCCTTTTTGTCCAAAAGCACGCACACCTTTAGCACCGATGGGTTTTTCCTTTTTATAAACTCCACTACTTCCTTTAGGGTCCAGCCCGTGTCAAGTATATCATCCACTAATAAGACCTTATTCCCCTGTATATCCATGGTAATATCCTGAATTATCCTCACGCTTCCAGAGGATTCCAGCGAGGAACCGTAGCTTGACACCCACATGAAATCCACCTTTATGGGGACGGAAAATTCCCTTATAAGGTCTGCGGTAAAAACAAAAGAGCCTTTCAGCAAAGACACTACGATAAAGCCCTGTCCCATATCCTCTTCTATTTGCTTTGCCAAAGCTCTCACTCTATCTTTTATCCTCTCTTCTGGTATGACCAGGCTAATAGGCTTTCCTTTTATGTGCATGGATTTAATTTTATCATTCTGATGTTAATCAGGCTCAGCATAGAGAAGTTTTTTCTTATAGAGGAGCAGGAGCTAAACTTTGACCCAGGCCTTAACGTGATAACTGGAGAAACGGGAACGGGCAAGTCTATGACAGTATCCACCCTCCTGTTCCTTTTAGGACAGCAGGGAGATTATCCAGAAGGGACTGCGGTAGAGCTGGAACTATCCATAGATGGTGAGGAGTATGTGCTAAGAAGGGAGATAAAGAATCGCAGGAGCAGGTTTTATCTGAACGGAATGGGAAGCACGCAGAAAACAGTCAAAGAGATTATCTCCAAAGCCTTAATCTTTCAAGGACAAGACGATAGGCTAAAGATCCTAAGGAAGGACTTCCAAAGGGATGTGTTTGACAAAACAGTAGGATGCTACTCTACAAGAAAGAGCTTTGAAGAGCTATACCAAAAGCTGGAGGAGGTGAGCAAAAAGATAGACTACCTTTTGGGTTTAGAAAGAGAAATAAGGATCAGGGTAATAGAAGAAGAGCTAAAAGAGATTGAGAAGGTTGGATGGTCTGAAGAAGAGTATATTGATGCCTACAAAACCGTAGAAAGATACGCAGAAGTAGAGAAGAAAAATAAACTTTCTTCAGAAGGCATAGATCACATAGACAGTTTGCTTATTCCATCTATTAAAAACCTTGCAAAATTGTTTGGAGAACTTGGGTTAGAACAGGAAAAACAGGGTGTTCTTAGAATGCAAGAGGAACTCTTTAACATAAGAAGACGCCTTTCGGATATATACGAAAACTTAGACCCAGATTACATAAACCAACTCAACGAGAGGATATTCTTAGTCCAGAGGTTGGAAAGAAAATATGGAAGGAAATACGGCGAGGTTCTCAAGATCGCCCAGGAGCTCAGAGAAGAGTTGGAAAGACTAAGAAGTATTGAAGCAGATCTGGAGAGCTTGCAAAGTCTGAGAGAAAGCTTACAGCGTGAACTGAGATCCTTGGGAGAAGAGCTGAGCACGAAAAGGAGGCAGGGTAAAGAAAGGTTTGTAGATCTTGTATTGGGACACCTGAAAGATTTGGGGTTGGAGGGAGCGCTCTTTGATGTGTTCTTTGAAAAGCAGGAGGGTAGGTTTGGATTTGAAGACATAAGGTTTGTCTTTTCTTCTTACGGTGGGGAGCTTAGGGACTTAGCACAGGTAGCCTCTGGGGGTGAGATATCAAGAATAGCCTTAAGCCTTTTTTTACTATCGCCAGTGGCAGAAACTTACCTGTTGGATGAGATAGACGTGGGTGTAAGTGGACAGATCTCTGTAAAAGTGGCCAAGTTCTTAAAAAGACTCTCATCCAAGATGCAAGTCATTGTCATAACTCACTCTCCCGCCTTAGCTTCAGCTGCGGACAAGCACTTTAAAACCTACAGAGAAGGGAGCAAGGTGTTTATAGGAGAATTAGAAGAGGATAGACTGGAGGAAATTGCAAGGCTAATGGGCATTGTAAATAGCCAAACTATAAAGGGAGCCATGGAGTTAATCAGGGAGATTAGCAATGTTTGAAGAAGTCCTTTTGGCAAAGGAAAAGGTAGGGCCTTTTGTAAAAAGGCGACTGGAGGAGTTTAAGAAACTTGGAGCTTCTGGAAAAACCACCTTTGACTTTAGGCCCTTTTTGGACATACAGTATGAAGCGGACCTCTTTTCGGAGCTTTGCTTTTGCATACTAACCGCCAACTCCTCAGCAGTCCTTGGCATAAAAGCTCAAAAACAGATAGGCATGGAAGGCTTTAAAAAAATGAGTTTAGAGGAGCTAACAGAGGTGCTCTCTTCCATAGGACACCGCTTTGCAAGACAGAGGGCAGAAAGGATAGTAAAGGCAAGGGATAGCTTTGACAAAACCTTGGAGCTTTTAAAGGGCGGTGGGGACCCTTCTAACCTTAGGGACCTGCTAAGCGATACTTGTTCAAAGTATAAAGTGGAAGGTTTTGGGATGAAAGAAGCTTCCCATTTTCTAAGAAACATAGGCTACGATAACCTGTCCATAGTGGATAGACACATATTCAGGTTTTTGAAGGAAAAAGGGCTGATCCCAGACTACAAAACTACGACCAGAAAGATATACCTTCAGGCGGAAAAGGTATTGAAGGAAGTAGGGGAGAAGTTGGGTATTAGCATAGCAGAGCTTGACCTTTACATATTCTACTTGAAGACCAAAAAGGTGTTAAAGTAATAAAAGCAATGGATAGCATACTGCTTATACTGTTTGCTTATCTGCTTGGGTCTGTCCTTTTTGGGGAGCTTATAGCAAAGAAAAAGGGCCTAGACCTTAGGTCCGTAGGTAGCGGGAACGTAGGTGCTACAAACGTAAGTAGGGCTTTAGGGAAGAAATACGGCGTGCTCGTGTTCTTTCTTGACTTTCTAAAAGGACTTTTTCCGGTGATCCTGTCCAGGATTTACTTTGGTCTTGAAAGCTGGACTACTGGCTTTGTAGGCCTGGCCTCTTTCCTTGGACATCTGTATCCCTTTTTCCACAAATTCAGGGGAGGCAAGGGTGTGGCCACTGCCTTCGGTGTATTGTTCGGCATCTCACCAACTATAGCTTTATTTTCCCTCTTAGTTTGGTTTTTGTTGTTTAAGTTAAAAGGATACGTCTCCTTGGCGTCCTTAGGTGCTACAGGTTTTGCCTTTATCCTTTCATTGATAATGTTGAACTTTAAGCTTATTTTTATGGTTTTTTTTATAACTCTGCTAATCGTATACAAGCACAGGGATAACATAAAAAGGCTCTTGGAAGGTTCAGAGCTTGGCTTTAGGAGATGAGGTTTGTTCTTCTGTTTAACTTTGTTCTCTTGGTCTTTCGCGTGTTTTACGTTCTTTATTATCCCCTTGACCTGACGCCAGAGGAAGCCCAGTATTGGGATTGGTCAAGGCATCTGGATCTTAGCTACTACTCCAAACCTCCCATGGTAGCATATCTAAACTACCTTAGCTCTTCCATCCTTGGATATACAGAGCTGGCGGTCAGGATAGTTCCCATATCTTTTTCCTTTTTATTGTCCATTATTACCTACCTTTTTTCTAAAAAGTTCTTCAACGAGAAAGTGGCCATAATATCTGCCACGCTTCCTCAGATATCGGTTGGCTTTTCTATAAACTCCATCCTGATGACCACGGACGCACCATTCGTATTCTTTTGGTCTCTTAGCTTGATTGCCCTTTGGCTTTCCCTTGAGTACGAAAAAACCATTTACTGGTTCTTACTTGGCTTTTTTGCAGGATTGGCCTTTTTGAGCAAATACTCCGCAGTCTTTTTACTTCCTTCGGCCCTTCTTTATGTATTTTTCTACAAAAGGCAAGTCCTAAAAGAAGTAAAGCCTTACCTTAGCCTTGCAGTGGCCTTTTTGATGAGTTTGCCCGTTCTTTATTGGAATTACAAGCACCACTTTGTCTCTTTCAAGCACGTTTCTACGCTTGCTACCAAGAACTCATCAATAGTAAATCTAAACAGCCTTTTAGAGTTCTTGGGTGGCCAGCTTCTTTTGGTTTCTGTAATACCCTTCTTTTTTATATTGAAGGGTTGGCTTTTCGGCTGGAAGGACAAAGCTTTGAGCTTTTTAACCCTAACCTCTCTGCCTATCTTTCTTTTCTTTTTTGGGATGTCCATTAAAAAGCATGTGGAGACAAACTGGTCTGGTTTTGCTTACTTTTCGGGCTTTTTGATAGCCAGCTACTATCTTTCCAAAAGCAAGTTTTTATATCCCACGTACCTTCTTAGCTTTTGCCTTTTTATCCTACTGCACTTTAGCCCCATCCTTGACAAGATAGGACTGAGCAAGCTTATACCACCGCAGAAGGACCCAGCAAAGGTAGGTATAGGATGGGAAGCCTTAGGCAGGGAAGTTAGCAAGATTTACAGAGGGGATGAGATAGTTATAAGTCCCTTATATCAGATATCCGCAGAGCTTGCCTTTTACGTGAAGGGAAATCCAAGGACCTATTGCTTAAACTTAGGAAGGCGGATGAACCAGTATGACCTTTGGCGGGATGGAATGAAAAATTACTTAGGAAAAGACGGTATATACGTTAGCTACCTTCCCATAGACCAGAGGGTGCTAAAGGGCTTTAGTGGTATAATAGAGCATAGGGTTTTGCCCATATACTGGAGAGGAGAAAAGATAAGGGATTTTCACATATACAAGCTCAGAGGCTACAACGGTAATATAAAGGAGGAGAGCATGTTTCGGAGTTATTAGAGTTCTGCTTTCGGTATATATTTTAGGTTTTCTTTACTACCATCTAACTCCTATCTCATACTTTTATCAAATAAACTACTCTCCTTACAAACCTGTGCCATCGCCCTACGAAAAACCCTGCAAGGTAGTTCTTAGAGTAAGAACTGCGCTGGATGGAGGAATAGGCCAGCCCCGTCGCTTAGAAAGGCAATTGGAGGAAAGATCCCTATCCTACTCATTGGGTCATTCTATAACTTACTCTGAACGCATAAGGTGGTGGGAAATCCCTGAGGGATATGGATACAAAGATATCGGTTTTTTTAAGCTTTTCCTTTACGTTCTCTTTGAGTATCTCCCCAAAAAACTCACCTTTGGTGTCCCAGGCGATTATTACGGTCTGCTAAATCCAAAAGCATGCAAACCCATACTTTCCAATATGCCTGCCCTCATCTCTACCCCCGTAGGTGAATTTCCAAACTACTCCTTCATTTTGGGAAAAAGGTGGAACCTTGCCTATCCAAGCTGTGAGAACATGGAGAGCTTTATTCCAGTGGTAGATGGGGATGTAAATCTGATAGTTTATAGCCCTCCTGATCTTTATCCTCCCAGTAGTATTAACCTTAAGGAAGGGACCTTGAGCGTAAGCACTAAAAGAAAGCAAACTTTAATAAAAGTCTTCAAGGACGGAAAGCTTTGGGGGGTCTATGACCAGTCTTCATTGACTTTGCAACTAAAAGAGAGTGGCAGTTATGAGGTAAGAATTTATTACTACAAAACAAAGATCTATAACCTGTATTTTGGACTAAGGTTTGGATCCTGCGCGTCAGGCATAAACATTCAGGCTATGTAAGAAAGGTCTATTCTGTCAGCGTATCTATAAAGCAATACCTTTTTTAGGTCCTCGTGTTCTTTTAGTTCAGGTTCCTTCCTCAGTATCTCTTCTGCATCTTGTCTGCAAAGTTCAAGAAAGCGTCTATCCCTTTCCCTTTGAATGTCTGCAACCAAAAAGCCAAAGTATCCCGATTGGGACTCACCAAGTAGCTCCCCTGGTCCTCTTAGCTTTAGGTCCTCTTCCGCTATTTTAAATCCATCGTTGGTTTGCACCAAAACCTTTAACCTTTTCAAACTCTCCTGGTCGTAGCGTATGCTGTCTGGAACTACTAAAAGGCAATAAGACTGCAGATCGGACCTGCCTACCCTACCCCTCAGCTGGTGTAACTGAGAAAGTCCAAACCTGTGAGCGGATTCCACTACCATAACAGTGGCATTTGGCACATCCACACCCACCTCTACTACCGTAGTGGAGACCAGTATATCTCCATTGCTCTTGAACTCTTCCATTACCTTTTTCTTCTCTTCGTCCTTTAGCCTACCATGAAGTAAAAGCACCTTTCTTCCTGGAAAAAGAGAAAGCCATTTTTTGTGCTCCTCCACTGCAGACTTTAGCTCCAGCTTTTCCGAAGGGTCTATGAGTGGGTAGATAACGTAAGCTTTGTTGCCTTTTTCAATTTCTGCCTTTACCGCCTTTACAACCTTTTCAAACTCAGACTCAAAAAACAGTCTGGTTATAACAGGCTTTCTGCCGTAGGGCATCTGGTCTATGATGGATATGTCTAAGTCTCCATAAAGTGAGAGGGCTAAGGTTCTTGGTATGGGCGTGGCGGACATTACCAAAAAGTGCGGGAATAAATTTTTTGATTTTTCAAGAAGTAGTTTTCTTTGCATAACTCCAAATCTGTGCTGTTCATCTACCAATGCAAAGGCTAAGCTTTTAAATTCCACCCTTTCCTGTATTAGGGCATGGGTGCCTATAACAACGTGTATGTTCCCTTCCCTTATATGACGCAGTAAGCTCCTCTTCTGTGAAGGGCTTACAGAAGAAGTAAGGAGACCTACTTTAACACCAAGAGGCTCCAAAAGTTTCTTGAAGTTTTCGTAATGCTGATAAGCCAGGATCTCCGTAGGAACCATCACCGCAGACTGGTGACCCTCTTTGAAGAACATGTAGCACACAGCCATAGCAACTACCGTTTTACCACTGCCCACATCTCCCTGAAGTAACCTGTTCATAGGTCTTTCTTTCTTTACATCCCTTATTATTTCCTCAAGCACTTTTGCCTGAGCCTGAGTTAGTTTGAAGGGCAAGGCGTTTAAAAACTCCTTCAAAATCTCTTCTGGAAAGTTAAGCTTTACAGCCCTTAGGGATTTTATCTCTAACTTCTTTATCTGAAGTGCTAAATGGAAAAGGAGAAGGTCTTCGTAGATAAGTCTGTGGTGCGCTGGCGTGTCAAAGGTATTTAACCTATCGCTAAACTGGCTTGGGTTGTGTAAAAAGTAGAGACTCTCTGGCAGCTTTGGCAATTTGTGTTTTTCCAAAAGCTCCTTGGGCAAATACTCTGGCAGATACTTTATGTATTCCGAAAGCTTTTGCATAGCCTGTCTGACTTTTCTGTGTCTTGTCTTTGCAGAAAGGCTCTGAGAATCTTTTGTCCTTATGTTGTAAAATGGGAGTATCCTTCCACCTTCTTCTTCCTTTATTATCTCCGGATGCACCATGTATTTTTCCTGTTTATACTCCATAAGCTTTC
>CAZZKD010000213.1:0-3972 GCA_964655095.1 uncultured Thermocrinis sp. | reverse complement strand
GCACAAAGTGTCCGCTTATGATCTTACTAAGATAAGTAGATATGGCTCCCACATTGGGAGAAATGGACATTTCGTTATTGTTGAGTATAACTATAAACTTGTTTGGTCTTATGTGTCCTGCGTTGTTTAGAGCTTCAAAAGCCATACCGGCGGTCATAGCTCCGTCACCTATAACCATAACCACGTATCCTTCCCTTTTGAGCAGATCCTTACCTATTCTAAATCCCAATCCTGCAGATATGGATGTGGAGCTATGACCTGCACCAAAGGCATCGTAAGGACTCTCTTCCCTTCTGAGAAATCCAGATATGCCTTCATACTGCCTTAATGTAGGGAATTGATCCTTTCTGTCTGTGAGGATCTTCCAGGGATAGGCCTGATGCCCGATATCCCAAACTATAACATCCTTTGGAGGGTCAAAAACCCTAAGTAAGGCTATGGTTAGCTCCACTACTCCAAGCCCTGGGGCTACGTGCCCACCGTTTTTAGCAGTTACCTCTATTATGTAGTCTCTGACTTCTTCTGCGAGTTTTTCCAATTCCTCATACGTCATATACTTGAGGTCTATTGGTCCTTTGTAGTTTTCTAAAAGCATAAAATTTAAATATATTCCTAACGTACTTCTTTATAATGACTCATTAACCAAACACATAGCTTTTTCTGAAACCGCTATTGTCTAAACTTAGATGGTATAGGAAGGAGCAGTCCAGCGATTATATACAAGGACAGCGATGGATACAACTTGAAAAGCTTAGGAAGAACCTAAAACACAAAAGCTAAAACTGTCATATCCCCTAAGGCATAAAACCCGTGAGGCTCTTCTCTTTCGTAAAGAACATAATCCCCTTCTTTTAGCTCTACTGCGTTCCTTTCCGAACCTAAGAAAAAAATACCCTTTCCAGAAAGGACTAAGGTTATAACTCTGTGAGGAGATGTGTGCAGAGGAACCTTCTGTCCTTCCCTTAGGCAAAACAGTATGGAGCGCAAACCGTCTTCATTTAGAAGCATCTTCTTCGTGGGCATAAGCTGGGAAAACTCCCTTTCAGAAGTAGAAATAACCTTTGCCATGGCTAACCTCCAAACCTAAGTTTTATTGCAAAGAATACTATCAACAGAGACAAGATAAGGTTTAAAAATCCCAACAGCCTTGCAATATAGAGGTTTAACCTTCTTTCGTATGCCCTTTTGCCAAAATAAAGGTCGTGGCTTAAGGATAAGATGACTACTCCACCAAAGGCAAGTAGTTTGTGCAGAAGTGTACTAACGTAAGGATTTGAAAAGTCAATGAGTTGTGAGAAACCTATTGTGTAGTGTATATTTATCAAGCCTGTTATGAAGAGACCTGTCAAGGATAGGAATGTGCCATAAAAACTAAGCCTCTTCCCTAAGTTCAAGAATAGCTTTTCTCTGTCTTTTGAACTTCTCAGAGTTGGAGCTACTACAAGAACAAGGGCCAACATCCCACCTACCCAGACGCAGGCAAAGAGCACATGCAAAAAAAGGGCAAGCTCTTTTAAAGTAATCATTTACATACATTATAAGCCTACTTTATTATAAAAGCAACCGCGTTTATTTCTCAAGAAACACTATAGAAACTCCCGATCCGCCTTCCCTTGGGTATCCTTCTCTGTAAAAAATCACATCTTCAGAATTCTCTAAGAATTCTTGCACAACCCTTTTTAATGTGCCGGTTCCATGAACCACCTTTACACTTTTAACTCCAATAGCCTTTGCTTCTTTTAAAAAGATCTCCAACCTGTATAGAGCCTCTTCTGTGGTTAAACCCGTCAAATTTACTTCCGTAGGTAAAGCCTTTTTCAACTCTAATTTGTATTCTTTGCTTTCTTCTGGGGGAGCGTGAGTTTTTTTTACCTTCTGCACATCCACCCAAGCCTTTACACCGCCAAAGGATACATGCAGTTTATCATCCTTTACTTCTAACACCCTTCCCCTTGAACCCATAAATTCAATCCAGTCGCCCACCTTTATCCTCTCACTATCTGTCTTTTTGGTTATATCCTGTTTTTTCTCTCTGAGGAATTGTCTTATCCTTTGTCTGTCTCTTGCAGTTTTTAGTATTTCCTGCGCTTCCCTTTCTATTTGCTTAAGATATTCCAGTGCCTGAGACATGCCTTCCTTGTATGCTTCTTCTTTTATCCTGCTTGCTTCCGACAGGACTGCCATATACTCAGCCTTTATCTTTTCCAGCTCCATGCGTGAATGCTCAAGCTCTTTGAGTTTTTCCTGATATTCCCTTATTAACTCTTCTAAGCTCTCTTTGGCTTTGGAAAACCTTTCAAACTCTGCAGGTATTTTTTGGCTTGCATACTCCAAAATCTCCTCTGGCATGCCCAACCTTCTGGCAATTTCAAAAGCCATACTGCTTCCTACGGAATCGTAGAGTATGGTATAGGTAGGTTTAAGAGTTTCTCTGTCAAAGGATACACTGGCAGGAGTGTAATAATCTGACCCAATGGCGTAGAGCTTGACAGGAGTGTGGTGTGTGGTAGCAAAGACAAAGGCTGACTTTCTTTTGAGATATTCAAGCACACCTATGCTAAGAGCGGAACCTTCAATAGGGTCAGTTCCTGCGCCAAGCTCATCCAAGAGCACAAGCGTTTTTTGATTGACAAAAGGTAAAAACTCCACTAAGTTAGAAATGTGAGCAGAAAAGGTAGAAAGGTTTTGTTCTATGCTCTGCTCATCCCCTATGTCTGTGAATATGCCTTCAAAGACAGGTAATTCTCCATCCTCTATGGGAATAGGTATGGCAAGCTGAAACAGAATACAACACAGTCCAAGGGTCTTTAAGGCTACCGTTTTACCACCCGTATTGGGACCAGTTAGTATTAGCCCCTTTTTACCCTCTATCCTTATGTTTATGGGAACCACATCTTCTTTTGTGAGGGCTAAGATAGGATGCTTTACATTTTTTAGAATTATTCTTTCTTCAGAAATTCTTGGAAATTTGCCCTTTATTTCTCTGTTGAAGCTTGCAAGGGCTTTTAGATAGTCAATCTTAAGCAAAGTGTTAAAGGCTTCCAGAAGTTTGGAACCAAACTCACCTATGTATGAGGTTATCCTTCTTAATATCCTTTTTATCTCCTCCTCTTCTTCTTCTTTTAGGACTACCAGCTTGTTGTTAAGCTCTATTACACTGTGAGGTTCTAAGTATGTTGTGTATCCAGAAGAAGAGGTGCCATGCACTATACCCACTATTTTGTTTATCTCCGTCGTCTTTACTGGCAGGACATATCGGTTGTTCCTTATGGTTATTATTCTGTCTGAAAGTAACCTTTCCGCATCCGGACGGTTTAGGATGTTTTCCAGGCGTTTGGTAATCTCTCTTTCCACTTCCCTGATTTTAGACCTTATCTTTGAAAGCTCCTCGCTGGCGCTGTCTTTGACAAAGCCTCTTTGGTCTATAGAACTTTCTATTAGGCTTTCTATTTGTGGAAATTGATGAAGGCTCCTTAGTATGCTACTAAGGCTTTTACGCACAGGTACATGGGAACCTAACGTCTTTCTTGTTTCTTTTATTAACTTTATTACCTTGTAAATACTTAAAATCTCTTCTAAACTCAGCATTGCATCTCGCAAGGCAGCCTTTTTTATCTTAGTCTCCACATCCTCAAAGGGATAGATAGTGAGGTTTTCTTCTACGGCAAAAAAATCTTCAACTAACTGTATTTCTTGCCTTAAGACAGACGGATCCGTGATAGGCTTTAGATTTTCTAAAAATCTTTCTGTAGCCTTTGAATTAAAGTAGGTTTTTATTCTCCCCAAAACTTTTTCTAGCTCCAAACTGGCAAAGTCTTTATCCCTCACGTAGAAAATTTTAGCTTAACTGGTATATATAATTAGTTAGTTATGATAAAAGCACTCTTCAGTGGGCTGTGTCCCAATTGTGGTGGAGATGTATCTTCGGAAAGACTCGCAAAGGGTCTTCCGTGTGAGAGATGCCTTCCAGAT
>CAZZKD010000212.1:0-1943 GCA_964655095.1 uncultured Thermocrinis sp. | reverse complement strand
AAGCTTTAAATAGGCCTCTGGATTTTTGGTATTATCCAGCCTTTGGGCAGATTCTAAAACTGCCAGAATACCCTGCCCTATGAGGTCATTTACATCAACAGTATCTGGTAAATGCCTGTGTATTCTGTGCGCTAAGGATTTTACCAAAGGCAAATACTTTAATACGAGTTTCTTATCTTCTTTATGTATCTGCACGTTTTTTTATTTTACCACTATAAACATCATAAATTTAACCGCTTGAATTAACATGGTTCTAAGTTTAGAATTCACCTTTATGAAAGCCAGTTTGACTGTTTCTGGTATGACATGTGCCAACTGTGCAAAGGCCATAGAGCTATCTCTTAAAAGGCTTCACGGTGTTTTGGACGTTAAAGTGTCCTTTGAACTTGGTAGGGTTTGGGTAGAGTTTGACGAGGATATTTTGAGCTTGGAGAGCATAAAAGAAACCATAGAATCTCTTGGCTATCAAGTGGAAAAAGAGAAAATAAAAGATTACAGTCTAATCATACTTGCTTTTTGTTGGACAGCAAGCGCGGTAGTAATGTTTCTTATGTTTTTCCAAACAGAATTTAACTATCCTTTACAAGCACTGCTTTCAACCCTTGTGCAAATAGTTGGGGGATACGGACTTTACAGATCCGCCTATCACTCTTTGAAAGCAAAGATCGGAAACATGGACTTGCTCATATCCCTTGGAAGCACTGCTGCCCTCTTTTACAGCTATTTAGCCCTTTTAAACATAATACCGGAAGAGCCTCTTTTTGAAACTTCCATGCTACTTATTACCTTTGTTAGAACTGGAAAATTTTTGGAAGGGAGGGCAAAGAAGAAGGCTACAGAAAGTTTGAGGAAGCTTTTTGGCTTGCAAACTCTTAAAGTGAGGGTGCTAAAAGAGAAAGAAGAGGAAAAGAGTGTGTATGAAGTGTTTGTAGGGGACAGGATAGTGCTCAGAAGTGGGGACATGATTCCTTTGGACAGCAGGCTCGTGGAAGGAAAGCTAAGCGTTGATGAGTCAATGATAACCGGAGAAAGTATGCCCGTTGTGAAAGAGATAGGAGATGAGTTGATTTCTGGTAGTCTTGTGATAAATGGATACGGTATTGCGAGAGTAGAAAAGACCTTTTCAAGAAGTTACGCCTCTCTTTTGATAAAGCTCTTGGAAAAGGCCCTTTTGGAAAAACCAAGAATACACCGAATAGCGGATAAGGTTTCACACTACTTTGTCCAGTTTGTTATTGGTCTTTCTTTTCTTGTATTTTTGTTTTGGTTTTTGAAAACTGGTGACTTTCAGAAGGCTATAACCTTTTCCTTAGCGGTTTTGGTAATTTCTTGCCCCTGTGCCTTTGGCATAGCGGTGCCTCTTGCGATAACAGTTGGGTTAAACAGAGCTTACAGGAAAGGTGTGCTCATCAAAAAGCCAGAAGCCTTTGAAAAAAGGATAGACATACTTCTTATGGACAAAACTGGAACCCTTACTGAGGGGAAACCAAAGGTAAGCAAAACAAACATTTCCCAAGAGCATTTAGACATTGCATACAGCCTATCTTTAAAGTCTAATCATCCATACTCGGTAGCCATAAGGGAGTATTGTAAAAGCTTGGGAGCTAAGGAGGTTCCCTTGCAAAATTGCAAAGAAGAAGTGGGCGTGGGGGTCTTGTGTGATGAATACATGCTTGGAAGAGGGGAAAGAGGAAAAACTGTGTTAGCCAAAGATGGCAAAACCTTAGCGGAATTTCACTTTGAGGAAAACATAAGGGAAGGGGTAAGGGAAGTTTTGGAATTTCTGAAGAAGAGGAAAATTGAGGTAATTCTGGTAAGTGGAGATGAGGAGGAAAGGGTAAAAAAGGTGTCAGAGCTTCTTGGAATAGAAAAATGGTATGCTAAGATGAAGCCCGAACAAAAGCTTAGCATACTTTCCGAACTACAAAGCAAAGGATACAAAG
>CAZZKD010000211.1:0-5927 GCA_964655095.1 uncultured Thermocrinis sp. | reverse complement strand
TATGAATGTGCTTACCTGATAGGTGAGTCAGATCAGTGGTTAAAAAGGCATGTCAATAATTTTATGGAGTTTTTAGACCCTCTTGAGATGGGAAGACATTTAAAGGGTGCAAGGCTTTTTGTAGGCAACGACAGCGGAGTGTCCCATCTCTCTGCTTACTTGGGGATAACTACTTTTATCTTTTACGGACCAACCGATTGGAAGGTCTGGAAGCCCATAGGGGAAAGGGTTTATCCCATATATTTAGAAATTGAATGCAGTCCTTGTTTTCCCAATACCTGCACCGAGAGATTCTGTTTTGATGTAGATGGGCTTTTTGAGGCTTTTTTAAGCTCGTTGAAAAGGCATGAGTCTATGAGGTTTTAAAAATCCTCCCTCGCATAGACCTACTCCTAAAAAACCCTCCTGGGAAAAAACTCTAACGTACCCAAAGCACTGAACCGGCGCTTTTATCCTTGCCCCATTCCTGAACAGTTTATACTCTTTCCAGCTAAGTTCTACCGCAGGTAGGAAATTCAAAGCCTGATCAATGGGTATAGCAACCCCCCACAGGTCTTGGATAGTTTCTAACCTCTCGTAAGACAAAGCCATACCTACAGACCAATTTCCTATCCTTGATCTCCTGAGTTCTCTAATATGAGCTCCACATCCCAATTTTAAGCCTATGTCATTTATCAAACTTCTTATGTATGTGCCCGCAGACACTTCAAACTCAAAAACAACACTCGGAATTTTACACTCCAGCACTTTTGCTCTATAAACTTCCACTTCTATGGGTTTTAGCTCCACTTCCAAGCCTTTTCTTGCCAATTCGTATGCCTTTAGCCCTCCTATCTTTTTTGCAGAAAAGGGTGGAGGTTTTTGGCTTATCCTACCTACGAATTCCGCAAGAACCCTTTCTACATCCTCGCAGGAAACACTTACATCTCTTACCTCTAATACTTCCCCTTCTGCATCATAAGTGTCTGTTATCACGCCAAGCAAAGCTGTAGCAATGTAAGCTTTAGCAAGTCTCAAAAAAAATTCAGAAAATCTCGTAGCTTCTTCCACGAGAAGTATTAATAACCCTGTAGCAATAGGGTCTAATGTGCCAGCATGTCCCACTTTCCTAAGACCAAACTTTTTCCTGACCTTTTCCACTACCTGAAAAGAGGTTATACCTTTTGGTTTGTCAATAAGGAGTATGGATGGAAACATCAGCTGAGAAAGTCTTTAAGGTGCTTTTTTATAGCCATGTTTCTGAGTTTTCTAAGAGCTCTGGTTTCCAACTGTCTGACCCTTTCTCTGGAAATGTTTAAGATATCTCCTATTTCTCTTAACGTTCTTGGTTCCTCTCCACCCAAACCAAACCTTAATTCAACCACACGCCTTTCCTTTTCTGGAAGTTTTTCAAGCATATCTTCGATCTCCCTACCGAGGATTTCACTGAGCACCCTTTCCTCCACATCCGCAGTTCCGTGTTTGCTCAGAAAATCTACAAAAGAAGTGTCCTCTTCCTCACCCACTGGCACATCAAGGGATAGTGGTACTTTAGATATTTGCAAAGACTTTTCTACCTCTGGTGGAGATATCTTGTAGCCTTCTTTCTTTATTCTCTTTTGTATTTCCTCTTCAGTGGGTTTCCTTCCCAATTCTCTTTCCATCTCCTTCTGTAGGATTTCTCTCGTGTATTCGTAGGCTATTTCCTCCGGAGTTGGCTCCCTCTCGTATTCCTTATAAAGCCTGCTATATATACTGCTGATGCGATTTATTAGATGGGCTTGTTTAAGAGGGATCCTTATTGCGCCTGTCTGTTGGGACAGAGCCTGCATTATAGCCTGTCTTATCCACCAAACTGCGTAAGAGATGAACTTTACTCCTTTATCTGGGTCAAACCTCTTTGCAGCTTCCATTAGACCGTGATTACCAGCGGCTATAAGCTCAGAAAGGGCCAATCCATAACCCAAATACTGCTTGGCTATGCTTATAACAAACCTAAGGTTTGATTCTACCAGTTTTTTGTAAGCTTCCTGATCACCCTCCTTTGCCCTCTTTGCTAGCTCTTTCTCTTCCTCTGGCTTTAAAAGAGGAATCTTGGATACTTTCTTAAGGTACTGATTTATTATCTCTTGTTCGCTATCTGGTATCATACCTTTACCTCAGATAAAGCACTACATAAAAGTTATTTCCTCCCCTTCTTACAAGGAGTAAGACTCTGTCCCTTTTTTCAGATTTAGCTTTTTCTATTTTCTCTTCAAAGTCCGATACGCTTTCCACAGGTTGATTGTTCACCATAAGAATTATATCGCCCCTTCTCAAACCACTCTTTTGTGCTAAACTACCTTGAACTACATCCACCACCAATACTCCTTTTACATCAAACCTTCTAACCTCTTCTGGAGAGAGGTTCCTTAGTGCAAGACCTATGTCGCTTGCCTGCTCCTTTGGTTGGGTAAAGCTAACCTCCTCTGGCATTTCACCAACCTTGACTTTAATCAGCTGGGTTTTACCTTCTCTGATAACGTTCAGCTTCACTTCCGTGCCTGGTGGGGTTTTCATTATCCTAAACTGAAGGTCTCTAACATCTCTAACTTTCTCGTCATCTATTGCTACGATTATGTCTCCAGCTTTTAGTCCAGCAGTAAAGGCTGGGCTATTGGGTGCTACCTGAGATACTAAAATTCCCTCCTTCACCCCAATGGCTTCCGCAATCTCTGGAGTTATTTCTTGAATGACCACGCCCAACCAACCTCTAGTTACCTTACCCTTGGCTATTATCTGATCTGCTACCCATTTGGCTAAGTTTATGGGTATGGCAAAACCCAAACCTTGTCCCTCGGCCACTATGGCGGTATTTATACCTATGACCTCTCCGTAGACGTTTATGAGAGGACCGCCTGAATTGCCAGGATTAATAGCTGCATCTGTCTGGATAAAACTTTCATACTGTGTTATACCAATAGACCTTTTCAGAGCAGAAATTACACCCATGGTCATGGTTCTTTCCAAGCCGTAAGGATTACCTATGGCTATTACCAACTGACCAACCTTTAGCTTATCCGAGTCTCCGAGCTTTGCCACTCTGTTTGAAGAGTTTTCTACACCCCTTGCGTCTACCTCAACTACTGCCACATCGGTTTTTGGATCTCCTCCCACGAGCTTCCCTTCTTTTTCTGTATGAGGATCAAATTTAACCCTTATCCTCTTTGCACCTTGAACCACATGGTTGTTGGTGAGTATGTAAAACTTATCACCCTTCAGAGCTATGATAACTCCTGAACCCAAAGACCTTCTTTCCTGAGGTATGGGAAAGAAAAAAGGAAATCCTTCTTCAAAGGTTGAAACTTCCTGAGTGGAGTATATAGCCACCACAGAGGGAGAAACCCTTTCCACAAGTTCTGTAAGCTCCTTTTCAAACTGAACAAGCATGCCCGGCGTATAAGTAGCGGTTTTGGTATCAGTTTGGAATTGAGAACCTTGAACCTTCTGCGCTTTACAGCTCTCTATGCCAATCAGGGATATTAAAATTAGTAAGGAGATAAAAACCATGTAGATCCTCCTCATTTATAGACCTCGCAAGAAAAGAATAACACCAAAAAGCTTGGTTTGTCAATGGAAGAAAGGATTCTTTCAATGGATTTTTTTGATTTAAGAAGGCCCCCATTAGACGGGTTGTAAGAGGTCCCAGTGTAATGAAAAAATCTAACAAGATCCCATCCTTCAAAGGGTATTTCTATATTTCTTCTTTCAACCCTTCTTAGCTTTCCTCCCAGCCTCTGAATAGTTTCAAGCACCTCTTCTGCTGAATAGAATGGAAAATTTAGTTCCTTTAAGCTACCTTTAACAGGCATTGCACACAAAAACCTTTTTCTGCAAACTCTGAATATCTCCTTAAAAACCACGTTTATATCTGTCCAATGTATGGCAAAGTTGCTAATCACACTGTCAAAGCTTTTATATTTAAAGGGAATAAAATTAGCATCGGCGCATATTCCCACAAACCCTCTGCTTTTATATACCTTCAGCATATTCAACGATAGGTCAATGCCCACCACGTTTTTTAACCCCACACTACTAAAGCCGGTGCCACAACCCACATCCAGCACGGAGCCTTCAATGGTGTCCAGCTGTTTTAGAATCTCTGCGCTTAATCTCTGGGGTATAGCCCAATCTTCGTATGTATTAGATGCTCTTGAGAACTTCAAGGATAATGCTTTCATCCTTTGGGAAGTGTCCTCCGTGGAATGTTATTAATTTAGCCTTTTCCGCCAAATTGTAAAGTTCCAGACTAGCCCTAAAGGGAACTACGCTATCAGCCATGCCGTGTAAAAGGGTTATGGGGATTTTTATGTGGGGAATGTAGCTTCTTATGTCTGTAAGGAAGTAATCCTCAAGAAGCTTGGCAGATTTGTCTATGTCCAAGAAATCATAGAAGGGCTTTGGATAAGCCCTTGACCTGAATTCTTTTAAAAAATTCTCCCTTTCCTTTCTTAACCTTAAAAGAAAACCTCTTAGTTCTCTCTTCTCCCAAAGACAACCAAAGCAGGCAGTTGAACCTATAAGCACCAGACGACTTACTTTTGAGGGATAAAAAAAAGCTATCAAGAGGGCTAAGGTTCCTCCCAGAGACCAACCGATCAAAATAGAACCTTTTGGGATCTTCAGGGCCACTTCCTTTGCAAGCGCTTTAAGGTTTAAGCTGTTTAGATTGGACCTTCCGTGATGGGGAAGTTCCAAATTTATACCAGGAAAGCTTTTGAAAACCTTAGAGGAAAAGCCCCAGCCGTGGATAAAAACAAGCGGGTCCGGAGGGACTCGAACCCCCGACCTAGGGATTAGAAATCCCTTGCTCTGTCCAGCTGAGCTACGGACCCTCGGGGCGACAGGACTTGAACCTGCGACCTCTGGCTCCCAAAGCCAGCGCTCTCCCACCTGAGCTACACCCCGTGCTAATATATTTTAATTGATGAAATTACTCCTTGCAACCCAAAACAGAGGAAAGATAAAAGAAATTAGCAGAATGCTCAGACACTTGAATATAGAACTAATACAGCCAGAAGAGGAAATAGAGGTGGAAGAAAGTGGTAAATCCTTTATGGAAAATGCTTACCTGAAGGCTCTTGCTTACTTTAAAAGATATGACATACCAACACTTGCAGATGATTCTGGACTGGTTGTGCCTTCCTTGGAAGGCTACCCTGGTATATACTCCAGCAGGTTTTACTCCTTAGACTGGGGTGGTAAAGAAGAAGTGCAAACCTCCAAGGACCAGGCAAACATAAAAAAGCTTCTAAGACTTCTGGAAGGTAGCAAAGACAGAAGGGCTTACTTTAAAGCAGTAGTCTGTTTAATGTTAAATGAAGAGTTTTATATCTTCGCGGAGGGGGTTTGCCACGGAGAGATCGCAGAGAGCCCAAGAGGTTCAGCAGGTTTTGGATATGATCCCATATTTAAGCCTCTTGGTTATGAAAAGACCATTGCGGAGCTTTCTCCTGAGGAGAAGGATGGCCTATCCCACAGAGGAAAGGCTATAAGAAAACTTTCCCAGTTCATAGAAAAATGCAAACATTCTATCTTTTACCAGAGAGCAAGTTTAACCTAAGCTCACCTGGGGGTAAAGTAGTTTACAGGAAGGAGGGCGAAGCTAAGATCGGATTCCTTGATTTAGTGCCAGCCCATCAGGTGGACGAAAAAATACCTTACCCTCTACTTAACCCACTGCAGACGCTTTTTTATCACACCTACAACTTTGGCAGTGCGGTGGTTTCCGCTCCAACCTCTGCGGGAAAAAGCTTGATCGCCCATCTGTTTTTTAAAAGACATGCAGGAAGGAAGATCTACACAGCTCCCACAAGGCCACTGGTTTATGAAAAGGCTACCGAACTTCGCAAGTTTTACAAAAAGGTGGATGTTAGGACAGGAGATAGGGTGGTGGAGAGTTTTAAAGA
>CAZZKD010000210.1:0-2189 GCA_964655095.1 uncultured Thermocrinis sp. | reverse complement strand
TTCCTGCGGAACCGCTCTTCCGATCTTGAGAGACTCAAAGGGTGTGGGAGTGCTCTCTTGGGACTTCTTAAGAGCAATCCCTACCTTAGGGATTATCTTGAGGAGTTCCTAAACCCTCGGCAGGGCTCACCTTCAAGGGTGGGTATGCATGGAACATTTGTCCATGCAGAGGGGAACTCTTAAAGAAAGTTTTCCAAGATTCTTTGGACTTCTTCCGTATATTTGTTTTGTTTATGATTTATTATGAAAGGGTTTTCAACGATCAACTTAGGTTTTAAGTTTTTCACACCTACAATACGAGCCAGCTTAGCATGCCTATCTATAAAAGGGTGGAAAAATTTTAGATACATCGGTCTGATGTTTAAACTCTCCATAACACTACAAGCTTCTAAAAGTCTGTAAGAGGGCAACAAGATATTAATAAAACCTCCATCTTTGAGAATATAGGAAGCTGATTCTAAAAAATCCCTTAAGGTACCATCCATTTCAGTGTGATAAGGATTTGCTGATGGTGTTTCATAGAAAGGTGGATTTATAACAACGCAATCTAAACTCTGACGCTCTAAAACCTGATTTAGTTTCCTAAGGTCACATTCCAAGACTTCTATCCTATCTTCAAGATTGTTGTTTTTTATATTCTGCTTGAGTAATTGGATCATAGTGTGGTCTTTCTCTACAGCTATAACTTTACAGTTATACTTTAGGGCTATAAGTATTGAGAGCGCCCCGAAACCTGCACCTAAATCTGCAACCAGACTTTTTCTCTTTATGCCTTTTATGCTTGAAACAAAAAGGATTTCTACTACAGAAAGTCTATGGGCTTTAGGTTGGATGAACCTTACCTTACCTCTGAAGAAGTCAAACTCTCTAAACTCTTCCAAACCTCTCCACTAATTCTAAAAGCATCCTTGCCCTTTCTATTTGTTTTGTTGCCTCTTCTATCTCTTCCATAGTTTGTGCGGTGGCAAGCTTTTTTACCCATCTGTCAAACTCTTCCTTCTCTTTACCGACGTCAATTTCCCCTATGGTGTAAGCCTCCTCTGCTAGTATGATAACCTTTTCTGGTGTCACATCCACAAAGCCATAGGTTACCGCTATCCCTTCATCCACTTTCCCATCAAAATAGACAAGACCGGGCTTTAACAGAGTCATCAAATACATGTGCTTTTCCAAAACTCCTATTTCTCCTTCTGCAGTAGGAATATTTACCGAATTCACTTCTTTGGAGAATGCTAAACCTTTTGGAGTAACTATCTCTACCTTTATCATAGCTTATGATTATATCACACGGGCAACCTATAGTTTTCTTGAGTTAAGAGATCAACCCCCACCTGCAAGTCTTCCACCCATTCTATGAACCTATTTACCATATCCTTGCCTTTAAAGATTGCTCCGTGCTGGGGTACTATCATCTCTATGTCCAGCTGCCTAACCATGTTTGCCCAAAATCTCAGCACCTTGTTGCTTACCATATATCGCCTGTGAAAACCTTCCATGTATTTGATGTGAGAATCAAAGTCTTCTACAAAAAAATAATCCTGTCCTAAGCTGGCACCCAGATCTCTGGAGAAAAGTATTTTGGAACAAGGATCGTAAACCTGAAAGTTTCCTTCGGAGTGAAGAAAATGAGCAGGCAAAACCAACAGCTTGCAGTCTCCACCCAAAGGAATTGTAGTTCCTCTATCGTCTATAGGCACTATCCTATCCTCCAGCTGACTATCCAACCCAAAGTGAGGAAGAAAGCGTATCCAAAGCTTGGATATGTAAGCCACTGCTTTTGTAGTCATCAGCCAACCGTTTAGTGAAGCTACTATATCTGGATCTTGGTGGGACAGAAAGATATACTTTACTTTATCTAAGTTGGCGGAATTTAGAGGGAGATATCGGATAAAAGCTTGGAAAACACCTTATGACCACCAGGGTCTTGCAACTAATCACTAATTTCATGCCTAAATATGAGGCTGTTCTAAAAATGCCACTTTAGGAGAGTTATGGTATAAAAAAGATCCTTATGAGAAGAAGCAGGTTACCTTTGAAAAAACTTTATACCCTTACCAAACACATACTTGAAAAGATAAACCTAAACCAACAAGTAAAAAAGAAAGGAAGACCTAAAAAATACGAAGAGCCACTTATAATTGCCCTGTGGCTTTTCCAAATACTTAACAAAAGATCTTACAGAGAAACTC
>CAZZKD010000209.1:0-6986 GCA_964655095.1 uncultured Thermocrinis sp. | reverse complement strand
TATGACTATATATTTATAGATTCCCCAGCTGGTATAGAAAGGGGTTTTCAAATAGCAGCCTCCCCGGCCGATGTTGCTCTGGTGGTGGTAAATCCTGAAGTTTCCTCAGTAAGAGATGCAGATAGGATAATAGGTATGTTAGAGAATATGGGCAAAAGCGAATACAAACTGATTATAAACAGAATAAGGTGGGATGCGGTAGATAAAGGTCAAATGCTATCGGTGGATGATGTGGTAGAAATACTAAGAGCTCCGCTAGCAGGTGTTGTTCCAGAGGAGCCAAAATTGGTGGATTATACCAACAGGGGGGAACCCATCGTACTTGAGGATGATTATCCAGCCTCAAAAGCCCTTATGGATATAGCTAAGAGAATATTAGGGGAAGATGTGCCCATGATTTTCCATGGACGTAAAAAGAGCTTCTTTGAAAAGCTGTTTGGGAGATAGACATGATATTGGATTTTCTTTTTGGACGTAGTAAGAGCAAAGATGAAGCCAAAAAGAGACTTACTTTGGTCCTTTCCTACGAAAGAAGGGGGCTTCCTCCAAATTTTATAGAGAAATTGAGAGATGACTTAGTGTATGTTTTTTCCAAATATTCTCAGTTTGATATAGACAAAATCGAAGTTGATATAAAGAGGGAAAGAGAAAACTTTGATGAGCTTTGGATTAGCATACCCTTCAAGCAATGAAGGTTTTCCTCATCGACCTTGATGGGGTTTTGGTAGGAGACAAAAAATTAAACCCTTTAGATGGGTCTAAAGAGTTTTTAAAAAGGCTTGAATCTGAAAAAGTCCCATTCAGGATAGTTTCTAACAACTCCACAAGGCCCCCCTCCGAAATAGTAAAGCTTTTAAACGAAAAGGGTCTGGAAATAAGAGAAGAAAGTTTTTTAACACCTCTGAAGATACTACCGATGTATTTAAGATCTGTTGGTGTTCAGAGAGTGCTTTTGATGGGTATGGAAGCGGTGGAGAAATATCTTTTGGATGAAGGGTTTGAAGTGGTAAAAGATCATAAGGTTCAAGCGGTGGTAATAGCCCAAGACAGAAGCATAGATTTTCAAAAGCTAAAGCTGGCTGTGTCTGCGGTTTTTTTGGAGGGGGCAAAGATTATCCCAGTAAACCTAAGTAGGATAGTAAAGGATGACGATGGGCTTTACTTTCCAGGAGCAGGATCTATAGCTATGATGCTAAAACACGCTACAAACTATCAGGAAAATATACCTAACTTGGGCAAACCATCGGAAGAATTCCTAAGCTATGCTCTGCAAGGGCTAGAAAGGGGCGAAGTTTATCTTATAAGCGACGATATATACACAGACCTGATAGGTGCAAAAAAGCTCGGGTGGATAAAAACTGTGTTTATGACCACTGGCAAATACAGAAGGGAAGAACTCAAAAGGGCTAACTTTGAACCAGACTATAGCTTTGATTCACTCAAAGAGCTAATTTCCGTTCTGTTAGGTTAAAATCATCCTTTTAAATGAAGGTTTTAATCCTTGGAAGCGGTCCAAACAGAATAGGTCAGGGTATAGAGTTTGACTATGCATGCGTGCAGGCCATTTTTGCGCTAAAGGAAGAAGGTATCCAAACCATAATGATAAACTGCAATCCAGAAACTGTTTCCACAGATTACGATACCGCAGACAAACTCTACTTTGAGCCTGTGGTTTTTGAGAATGTTCTCGAAGTTATAAGAAGAGAAAATCCTGACGGTGTTCTAATACAGTTTGGAGGGCAGACCCCACTTAAGCTTTCCATACCACTAAGAAATCTAAATATTCCCATCTTCGGCACAGACCCAGAAAGCATAGATATAGCAGAAGACAGGGAAAGATTCAGGGACTTGATGAGTAGGCTCAATATCAGACAGACAGAGAGCAGAACAGCAAGAACCAAAGAAGAAGCCGTAAAATCCGCAAGGGAAATAGGCTATCCCCTTCTTGTAAGACCGTCCTACGTGCTTGGTGGTAGAGCTATGAGGATAGTTTATGAAGAAGAGGAGCTAATGGATTACCTAGAGGAAGCGGTGGAGGTAAGCTACGAGAGGCCCATACTCTTGGACAGATATCTATCTGACAGCGTGGAAGTGGATGTGGATGCTATAGGAGACGGAGAGGAATTTTTAATAGGTGCGGTTATGGAGCATATAGAAGAGGCTGGCATTCACTCAGGTGATAGCGCCGCATCTATTCCGCCTTACACGCTTAAAGAAGAAGTTGTTGAAGAAATAAGAGAAAAGACCAGGCTAATAGCTAAGGCTCTTAAAGTAAAAGGGCTTATCAACCTTCAGTTTGCGGTGAAGGACGGAGAGGTCTATATACTGGAGGTTAATCCGAGAGCGTCCAGAACTGTACCCTTTGTTAGCAAAAGCATAGGTTATCCTCTGGCAAAACTAGCTGCTAAGGTCTGCGTGGGTAAAAAGCTAAGAGATCTAGTACCGGAGGTTATTGAAAGACTCGAAAAAGGTCAAACCCATTACTGTAGCGACTTTTTACCAAAGGACTGGGAATACTATACTGTTAAAGAGGTTGTTTTTCCTTGGAACAGGTTTCCTGAAGTGGACCCAGTTTTAGGACCAGAGATGAAAAGCACGGGCGAAGTGATGGGTGTAGACAAAAAATTTGGACTGGCTTACTACAAAAGCCAGCTTGGGGCTAGTAGTAGGTTACCAACAGAAGGGAGGATATTTATAAGCGTAGCTGATAGAGACAAGCCTAAGGTAGTTGATTTAGCAAAGGGTTTTATAGACCTTGGCTTTGAGGTGCTGGCAACCTCTGGAACATATAAGTTTTTGAAAGAGCATGGAGTTAGCGTAAAGCATGTGCTGAAAGTATCTGAAGGAAGACCAAACATAGTGGATATGATAAAGAACGGGGAGGTTCAAGCGGTGATAAACACACCCACAGGCAGAAGGGCAAGAACAGATGCCTACCATATCAGAAGAGCAACAGTCCAGCAGGGAATTCCATACACAACTACACTAAGAGGAGGATATGCCATGCTTGAGGCTATAAGGTGCTATTTGGAAAGTGGAAAAAAGCTAAAAGTATATTCTCTTCAGGAGGTTTTTGGTGAAGTATAGATATAAACCATACACTTACAAAGACAAAAAAAGTAAAAGTGCATCTTTTGTAAAACTTATAAGAAGGCTAGCCATCCTTTCTTTGGTTTTTATCAGTTTTTACACACTATTTCTGTTAGTTGGCACAAGGCCTGAAGTTGAAAATGTGGAGGTTTTGAAGTTAATACCTACGGAAGGTAACTATGTTTTAAATACAAGTAGTGCCAAAATAAAGAAAGCAGAGCTTGTTATAGAACAGGAGGGAAAATCTCACTTGGTCTTAAAAGAGGAATTCCCCCAAGGTACGGATAGGATAGAGATAAAGATAAACAGTAGGTCCATAGGGCTTAAAGAAGGAAAAGCCATCGTAAGGTTAAAGCTAAACTCTGGCTTTTTAAGGACCAAGCAGTATGTTTTAGATGCGAACGTAGACTTAACTCCACCATCCTTGGAGGTTATATCTTACTCCCGGGATATCAGGCAGGGTTCCACATTTGCCATAAAAGTAAAAAGTGATGGATCTAAAGTAGACCTTGAGGTAAATGGGCTTAAAATTGGCATGATACAAATAAAGAAAAATCAGTATTTCGCTTTAGTTCCCATTCCTTTAGATGGAGAAAGGCTGGAGATAAATTTGACCGCACAGGACCTTGCAGGGAACAAAACCAGCAAAAGCTTAAATCTTGCTGTAAGGAAGGCATACTTTAAAAAAGAGCACATTAGACTGACTGATGATTTTATAAATTCGGTTATCTATCCCCTTTTGGGAGAAGAGGCCAGAGGTTTAAGCCCTGAAGAAGCCTTCAGAAAAATCAACGAAGATTGGAGACACAAAGACATACAGAAAATATCCCAAATATGTAAAGAAAGTGAGCCATCAAAACTCTGGAATGGTGAATTTATACAACTTCCCAAAAGTAAGGTAATATCAGATTATGGAATTGAAAGGTTTTATTACTATGAGGGCAAGCAGATAAGCTACAGCAGACACATGGGTTATGACTTTGCTTCTGTGGAGCAGGCTTCAGTTTTGGCGTCAAACGATGGAGTGGTGGTTTTTGTAGGAGACCTTGGAATATACGGCACTGCGATCATAATAGACCACGGCCTTGGTCTTTTCAGTCTTTATGGACACCTTTCAAACACTTTAGTAAAAGAAGGTCAGTTTGTAAAAAAGGGAGAAATTATTGGAAACACGGGTAAAACAGGTCTTGCTCTCGGAGACCACCTACACTTTGGCATTCTTATCCACGGTTACGAGGCAAATCCTATCTATTGGTTGGATGCAAAGTGGATAAAGAATAACATAGAGAGTGTATTAGAACAATGATAAAAAAGCTCAGGAGAGAGCTAACATTAATTTTACTACCTTTTATATCCCTCGTTTTTAGAACATTAGGCAGGACTATAAGATGGCAGAACCGCTATGACTTTGAAAGGGATAGGGGAAAGATATACGCACTTTGGCATGGAAACGCTTTGGGCTTAGCTTTGTTTGGCATGGATAGGGGCATTGTGGTATTGGTAAGTAGATTCAGAGACGGAGACATAGCGGACGGTATTCTAAAAAGACTTGGTTTTGAGACTGTTAGAGGTTCAACGGAGAATGGTAAAGAAGAAAAGGGAGGCAGAACTGCAATTTTGAAGCTTATAGAGCTTTTAAAGAACGGAAAAAATGTGGCTATCACCGTAGATGGTCCAAAGGGACCAGCCTACAAAGTTAAGGAAGGTGTTGCATTTTTAGCTATGAAAACCAAAACAAAAATTATTCCTGCCTGTGTAAAGTTTGAAAAGTTCATAAGATTAAACACCTGGGACAATCTGATAATACCCTATCCCTTCACGAAGGGTTGGCTTTTGGTAGGAAAGGAAATAGAGGTCAAAGAATCTGATGATCTAAAAGAGAAGCTAAAGGAGCTGGAAGGGGAGCTTCTCAGACTTGAAAGTTTATCCTGGGGCAGTCCAGGATAAGATCCTATAAAAACTCCTTTCTCGTCAAAAATGAAAGTTGAGGGAAGAAAAACTATTCTGTAGTATTCGTTAAATTTAACTTCTGGATCTAAAACTGTGATAAAATCAGGTTTTATTCCTATCTCTTTGTATGACTTTATTACATCCTCTTTAACCATAGCGACCGCATAGGATAAAACGTAAAGGTCCTTTCTCTTTTTGGAGATCTCATTGAGTAGTTTTAAATCTTTCGCGTGTCCCACACACGTCCTGCTCCATACGTAAATGACTACTTTTTTCCCTTTTAACTCCTTCAAAGACAACTGCTTGCCTTCTAATGTCTGAAGTTTTACGGGCGGAATAGTCTGCTTTTGACTACAAGAAAGGGCAAAGAAAAAAGCAAAGGCTATTATAAACTTCACACTCTTGTGAGTATCTTTTCCTTGAAGTCTGCCAGAGTAGGCTTTATCCTTACGGTTTCTTTTAGATGACCTTCAAGCACCTCCAAGGTCTTGTAGCCGTTTCCCGTGATATAGACTACCACCCTTTCGTCCGGTTTTAAGGTCCCCCTTTGAGCTAACTTCTTTAGAACCGCTATGGTAGTTCCGCCCGCAGTTTCGGTAAAAATTCCCTCCGTTTCTGCCAAGAGCTTGATACCTTCTATGATCTCTTCGTCCGTTGCTGTTTCCCAATCTCCTACGCTTTCTCTGGTAACCTGCAGAGCGTATATGCCGTCCGCTGGATTGCCTATGGCTATGGATTTTGCTATGGTGTTTGGCTTAACTGGTTTTATATAATCCCTTCCTTCCTTCCAAGCCTGGGCTATGGGACTGCAACCCTCCGCTTGAGCCCCATAAACTCTTGTTTTTACCTCATCTATAAGACCTACGAGTTTCATCTCCTTTAGACCTTTCCATATTTTTGTGATAAGAGAGCCAGAAGCAGCTGGAGCTACCACCGCATCCGGAGCTATCCATCCAAGCTGTTCCACTACCTCAAAGGCAAGAGTTTTGGAGCCTTCCGCATAATAAGGTCTTATGTTTATGTTTACAAAAGCCCAGTAGAGTTCATTGGCTATTTCTGAACACAGCCTGTTTACGTCGTCATAGTTTCCCTCTACAGCCACAACCGTGGGAGAAAAGACAAGGCTTCCGTATATTTTCTGAGATTCTAAGTTTGCTGGTATAAAAACAAAGCAGTTTAGTCCGGCCTGCGCGCTGTGGGCCGCCACAGAGTTTGCCAAATTACCCGTGGATGCGCATGCAGCGGTATCAAAACCAAACTCCACGGCCTTTGAAAGGGCAACGGAAACAACCCTGTCTTTGAATGAGAGGGTAGGATGATTTACCGAATCGTCCTTTATGTAAAGATTTTCTAAACCAAGTACCTTGCCAAGGTTTTCCGCCTTTCTAAGGGGAGTAAATCCCGCTGTAAGTCCAACCTTAGGTTCTTCTACTGGCAAAAGGTCTATGTATCTCCAAAGACTTTTTGGACCCTTTTCTATTTTCTCCCTGGATAGGTTTTTCCCTATCTCTTCGTAGTCATAAACCACCTCCAGGGGCCCAAAGCAAAACTCGCAGACGTGTATTGGCTCTACAGGATACTCTTTTCCACACTCTCTACACTTTAGACCTTTTACCTTAGCCATAGCATTAACATTATAAGTAAAATTTTCCCTTACTGTTAAAATAAAGTCCATGTTCAGAGGGAGGATGTTCTAAAAATCCTTCAAGATGGTTATAATAAAGCCTGAGATGTATGTACAAAAACTTAAAAGCCTTCAGGACGAGCCAGGTTGGGAGAAGAAAGCCAACGGAAGGAATTCCAACTCCCACCAAAAGGCTTGGCAAGTTCTGAGGTCTGCCTTTGTCTTGCCTTTGCTGGAGGAGTTCTTTGTAATGGACTTCTCTCCCTTAAAGTCTGTTATGATCGAAGGGAAATGGCAAAGGCGGGCAAGTAGGTTAGTCCCC
>CAZZKD010000208.1:0-4689 GCA_964655095.1 uncultured Thermocrinis sp. | reverse complement strand
AACCTATGGTATGTAGCTGCCTTTATTACCAGCTTGGATGGATGGATCTTTGGATCATACTCTCCGCCCAAGAGCACCACTTTAACCGAACCTTCCCCTAACTCCACTAACTCACACTTGCTTGCCACAAACTTTTCTTTCTCATGCAAAACCAAAGCTTTGTTTATGGTATCCGCTAAAAGGTAAGGTAACTCTCCCTTCACTTCTAATTCTACCCTCTTTGAAGGCTGAACCTTTTCTATATCGGTTATCTCATTAAAAGTAGCAAGTATGGCTTTACAGAAAAGCTCTTCTAAAGTCTTTGCCCTAACCCTTATACCCGTATCTGCAGTTACATCCTCTATAATCTCATAAAAGCCCATCTATATTCCCAGCACATCAAGCATGCTGTAAAATCCTGGTGGTTTGTCCTTTATCCACAGACAAGCTTCCAAAGTTCCCCTGGCGAATATGTCCCTGGACGTAGCCCGATGGGTAAGCTCTATCCTCTCTCCAAAGCCTATGAGGTAAAGGGTATGCTCCCCTACCACATCTCCACCTCGCAAAGACATGACCCCTATCTCATCCCCTCTTGGATCTATACCTTCCCTTCCGAACTTACCCACCTGTGTAGCCTCTTTACCAAGAGCTTGGGCTGATATTTCAAGTAGTTTTAAAGCTGTCCCGCTTGGAGCGTCCTTTTTAAATCTGTGATGTATTTCTAAGATCTCCACGTCAAAGTTTTTGTCCCTTAGGGCTTTTACTGCTATCTGTGCAAGTCTGAACAGAAGATTTACCCCTAAGCTCATGTTTGGAGACAGAAGGACAGGAGCTAAGTCTGAGATTTCTTTTAGCTCATCCACCTGCTGTTGAGAGAAACCCGTGGTCCCTATAACTACCGGCTTGCGTGCGTAGGCAGAGAGTTTGGCATGGGCTAAAGCGGAGATAGTGTTTCCTGTAAAATCCACCACCACATCACCCAAAGGAAGAGCTTCTTCCAACCTTGAGGTTAGCACTTTCCCCTTGAACTCTTCCATTCCTACAGCCTTTCCAAGGTCTTGGTCTCTCAAGCAGTCTGGATGTTCCACTCCAGCAACCACTTCCAAGCTGTTGTATTCAAGCGATAGTCTTAGGATTGCCCTTCCCATCCTCCCAAGGGCTCCGCAAAGGATAACCTTTGTCATTCCTCCTCTCCAAAGATCAAATCTTCAAGCTCTTCCACCGCATCCTCTGCCTGGTCTGGTGGAACTACGGAAGGATAGATAGCCACCTGAACACCCTCGGTGAAAAGCATCCTACGAATGATTTCCTGAAGTTTTTCAAGCTCTTCCGGGGTTACGTCATTTCTTATGCTCTCTTCCACAGGTTTGGAAGTTAGAAAAAAGCCTACTAAAGCAAAGGGGACTGCATAGGTTTGTTCTTCCATGACACTCTCCTCTAAGTTTTAGGAAACATATTAACACACTTTACTCTCTACCAAGTCTGTGAAAAACCCCAAGAGCTCTTCCCAGCTTTTTTGTCCCAAATCTCCCTCTTTCTTAGATCTTACTGAGACTATCCTGCTTTCCACTTCTTTGTCTCCTACTATCAGCAGGTAAGGTATTTTTGCGAGCTCCGCATCTCTGACCTTAGCAGAAAGTCTCTCATTCCTTTCGTCTATTTCCACCTTAAATTTGTAAGATCTTAAGAAGTCTAAAAGTTCCCTTGCATAGGGTATGTGCTTAGAGGATATGGGAATTATCCTAGCTTGCACTGGGGACAGCCAGAAGGGCAACAAACCTGCGTAATGTTCCAACAGAATGCCCGTAAATCTTTCTATGGAGCCAAAGATTGCCCTGTGGATCATGTAAGGTCTGTGTCTTCTGTTGTCTGGACCTACATACTCCATGTCAAAGCGCTCTGGCAGGTTAAAGTCAAACTGAATGGTAGAGCATTGCCAAAATCTACCTATGGCGTCTTTTATCTTTATGTCTATCTTTGGACCATAGAAAGCTCCTCCGCCTTCATCAATTTCGTAGTCTAATTTTAGACTCTCCACTGCTTTCTTTAAAGCGCTCTCTGCCTTTTCCCACTGCTCTTCAGAGCCTATGGACTCAGGGGGTCTGGTGGAGATATAGACTTTAAAGTCTTCAAAGCCAAATACTCCCAGCATCCAGATGGCAAACTCTAAAGTTTCGTGTATTACCTGATCCACCTGCTCGGGCGTGCATATAATGTGGGCATCATCTTGGGTAAAACCTCTGACTCTCATAAGTCCGTGCAAAACTCCGGATAATTCGTATCTATAGACTGTGCCAAGTTCTGCCAGCTTTAAAGGTAGCTCCTTGTAGCTTCTTAGCTTACTTTTGTACACTGCCACGTGAAAGGGACAGTTCATAGGTTTTACGAAATACTCCTCTTGCTCCATCTCCATGGGTGGATACATGTTCTGTCTGTAATACTCAAGGTGTCCGCTTGTTTGCCAAAGGTGTGCCTTACCTACATGTGGTGTGTATATAAGCTGATAGCCTCTTTTTAGATGCTCCTCTTTCCAGAAATCTTCCAGTGTTTTTCTGTATATACCACCCTTCGGAAGCCATATTACCAATCCTCCTCCTATATCCTCGTCTATGAGAAACAGCTCAAGCTCTGCACCGAGCTTTCTGTGGTCCCTTCTTTTCACCTCCTCGTAAAACCTTAGCCTTTCTTCTAACTCTTCCTGACTCCAGTAGGCTATGCCGTATATTCTTTGGAGCATGGGTTTGGATGGGTCTCCTTGCCAGTAGGCACCCGCTATGTGAGTAAGCTTGAAGTTTCCTACCATCCCTGTATAAGGCACATGAGGCCCCCTGCAAAGATCTACAAAATCTCCTTGCTCATAGACAGATATTACATCCTGTTCATCTATTCTTTTGATAATATCAAGCTTATAGTGTTCTTTTAAACTTTCAAAGAGCTCTATGGCTTGTTCCCTCCCAAGCTCTTTTCTGAGGATAGGAAGATTTCTCTTTACTATATCTTTCATTCTTTCCTCTATCTTTGGAAGGTCCTCCTCTTTTATCCTGACGCCTTCCACTTCCACGTCGTAGTAAAAGCCCTCCTCTGTGGTAGGACCTACACCAAGATGGACCACCTCTTTACCGTATATCTCTTTGAGAGCCTGCGCCATTATATGAGAAAGGCTATGCCTCATTATTTCAAGACTTTCTGGATCCTTTTGATATATGGGGGCTATGTGTCCATTCTCTCTTATAGGTGTTTGCAAATCCAGTATTTTTCCGTTTAGTTTGGCACCGAGGGCATCTCTCACTCCTACCCTTTCAAAAAATTGTCCTACCGTAGTTCCCTCCTTTACATTGTACTCAACTCCATTAAAAACCACTTTGAACATGGCTAAAAATTATAATCCGTATGCTCTATAAAGCACCTCTATAGGATGAAGTGGTTTCTTTCCAGTGCCTAACTCAATTTGATTGCTTGCCAGCGGACAATCTGATACCACAATGTCTGCCCCTGAGCTTTTTATGTCCTCAAACAGCTTAGAGCCTACCCTGTATGCCATATCAAAGGTTTGTTTCTTTACACCAAAGGTTCCGTCGTGTCCAGAGCATCTCTCAATGAGCCTTACTTTTGTGTTGGGTATAAGCCTCATCAATGCTACAGCCCTGTATCCTACATTTAGGGACTTTAGATGGCAAGGAATATGGTATGCAATGCTTCCCATGGAGACCTTGAAATCTTTGTTGAACTTACCTTTTTCGTGAAGCTTCCAAAGGTATTCGTGCACATCAAAGACCTTTTCGGAAACTCTCTTAGCCTCCGGATCATCCGGCAGAAGCAGTGGATACTCATACTTTATCTGCAAGGCACAGGTGGGAACCGGCACGATAATGTCATACCCAGCATCTACGTATGGTTTTAGCACTTGGACGTTATGTTTTGCTTTAGCAATAGAAGCGTCTATGTCCCCCACATCAAAGAAAGGTATGCCACAGCATTGAACTTCTGGAATTTCAACCCAAAGGTCGTTTTTTTCAAGCACCCTAAGGAGAGCTATGCCCTTTTCCAAGTAGTTGTAGTTAAAAAGACAGGTGGGAAAGACTACTACCTTGCCATTTTCCCCCTTTACAGGATTTCTGTTCTTTTTATACCAGCTTGCCAAGGTTTGGGAGTTTATGGGTGGAAGCTTTGCTCTTCTATCTATACCCATAAAGTTTTCTAAGATTACCCTAACAGGCTTTATGTTGTTGACAGTATTAACTATTGGTGCAAAGGGGACGGATAGTTTGCCCACTAAGTCTGTGTTAACCATAAACCTGTCTGTGAGTTTGGCGCCTTTGGTCTTGAACTTCCAAACTTTGTATCTTAAAGAAAGGTGCGGAAAGTCTATTCTCCATTCGTGTGGTGGAGTATAAGGACACTTGAAATAACATTGCTTACAATGAAAGCAAAGTTCCAAGGGAAGAGCTAACTCCTCTTTGCTAAGCTTACTTAGGTCATCTTCGTGCCTATCTACCGCATCAAAAAGTGCTGGGAAAGAAGGACAGTAGGTTACGCACATCCTACAGTCTTTGCACTTGGAATAAACCCTTTTTGCCTCCTCCCAAAGGGCATCTTCGTCCAAAAACTTTGGATCCTTGATGTTAAACTCAAAGTCCTTTGTCCCACCAATAGCCAATTCCATTTTTCTAACCTCCAGTTTTTATAAATACTATTATATGCAAATGATTT
>CAZZKD010000207.1:0-2680 GCA_964655095.1 uncultured Thermocrinis sp. | reverse complement strand
TTTTTACAGAGCCTTTCAAAAAGGGCTTTACCGCCAAACACTACTTTTTTATCTGTTGGATACTGTTTTGCTTTGTAGATAGCAGAGTCTATGTATTTGGTAGGTAAGTCAGGAAACAGTTGTCTTAGCTTTTGGTATATTTGGTTATGGGAGTTTTTGTCTCTCAGCAGTTTATAAGCTGACCTTATAGCGGATGATTGCTTACGCATTAATTCCAAAAGCTTTTTTCTGTCGGAACTGTTTAGCTGGAGTTTGAATTGCACGCTTATATACATCTTAGGCTATATTATAACTACTCAGCACTGCCTGAAGGATTTTTTCGAACGGCCTTAGTTAAATCTGACAAAATACGTATGAAAGTTTAACTTTATCTTTATGATTACCTTTGAACTTGCAAAGGAAGAGAGCTTAAACAATAAGCAGATAAAGGAGCTTCAAGAGGAAATCAGAGCTTTGGCAAAGCAGAAAAATGCAGTGATACTCTCCCACTACTACCAAAGGCCTGAGGTGCAAGACATAGCGGACTTTGTGGGAGACTCTTTGGAGCTTTCAAGGAAGGCAAGCCAGACAGATGCAGATATTATTCTCTTTTGCGGTGTTAGGTTTATGTGCGAAACTGCCAAAATCCTAAACCCTACAAAGAAAGTTTTACATCCAAACCCCGAGTCTGGCTGTCCTATGGCGGATATGATAACCGCAAAGCAGGTGCTGAAGTTAAAAGAGGAACACCCGGATGCAGAAGTGGTAGCTTATGTAAATACTACCGCAGAGGTCAAGGCAGTTTCTGATGTGTGCGTTACATCAGCCAATGCGGTAAAGGTGGTAAAAAAATTGGAAAGTAAAAAGATCATCTTTATACCAGACCAAGCCCTTGGTAATTGGGTGAAAAAACACGTGCCAGAAAAGGAATTTGTAATCTGGCAAGGCTTTTGCCCTCCTCACTTTGAATTTACCGCAAGGGAGCTACAAAAGCTAAAGGAAAAATATCCAGATGCAAAAGTAGCAGTCCATCCAGAGTGCCATCCAAAAATCATTGAAATGGCAGACTTTGTAGGCTCAACTTCCCAGATAATAAACTACGCCACCACCTGTGACGCAGACAGGGTTATAGTGATAACGGAAGTGGGGCTAAAACACACCCTTATGAAGAAAAATCCAAACAAAGAATACATATTCCCAGAATCTATGAACTACTGCGGAACGGTTTATTGTTGCACCATGAAAGCTATAACCTTACCCCTTGTCTATAAAACCCTAAGGGAAGAGATAAACGAAGTGATCCTTCCAGAAGACATCATAGAGAAAGCAAGAAGACCTTTGGAAAGAATGCTTGAACTGAGCTAAAGGAGAAAAGAGTGGGAGTTTGTCTTTTCTTCTTGACATAATTGAGATTGAATTTTAAAATTAATAACAATATTTATTCTGGAGGTTGGCGGAATGAAGCTAAGAGTCTTTTTGCTGTCTTCTTTACTACTGTTTAGCTCTGCCCATGCGGGAAAGAAGATCCTCCTCTTTGAGGACGCAGAAACCTTAGGAAAGGGTGGGTTTCAAAGCGAGCATTACCTATCAAGACAAGAGCCAAGAACCACCGCATATACCTTTACCCTAAGCTATGGACTATTGGAGAAGGTAGATGTGGGACTAAACTTACCTTTTGAGTACTCAAATAAGTTAGAATCTTCCAACATCTCTTTGGACCTTAAGTGGAATTTTTTTGAAAAAGGAGAAACAAAAGGAGCCTTTAAGTTCTCTTCCGAATTGCCAACCAAAGAAGGAGCTGTAAAATACGGTCCTACCTTAGCTTTGCAGACTTCCTTTGAAAGACTATCTCTTTATGCGGTCAGTTCGTATGAGCTGAAAGAAAAGGTTTTCTTTCAAAGCGCTTCGGTGGAATGGACTGTGGTAGAAAATCTTAGCCTTGTTGCCACGGGTTTTTACCTTTCGGAAGATTCTCGGACGGGTTTGGTGGGTGGTCTTAGCTTTTCTGGAAAAAACTGGGAGTTTGCTTTGGGAGTGCAGAAGATCCTCAAAGACAAAGAAAAACCTTCGGTGGTAGCTGGTTTTACGGTTAGGTTTAGATAAAATTAAAAAATGAGATTAATTTTTAATATTAATTCTTTAGGAGGTGAAAAATGTTGGAAAAGGTGGAAGTAGGTAAAAAAGTTAAGGTCTTAGAACTTGAGGGTAACGATGAGAGTATTAAAAAACTTGAGGCTATGGGCATAAGGGAGGGGAAGGTCTTAGAGGTTGTTCAAAAGCTTGGAAGGAGTATTGTGGTTAAGCTTGACCACTCCAAGGTAGCCATAAGTAAAAGCTTAGCAAAGAGAATAAAGGTTCAATGAAGAGAATAAGCGTAGCCCTTGTGGGTAATCCTAACGTAGGTAAGACAAGTCTTTTAAACCACATTGCTGGCACCACCTTAAAGATAGGAAATTGGGCTGGGACTACTGTTGAAAAGAAGGAAGGAAAGGCATACTACGGAGACTACGAAATACACTTCGTGGATTTGCCAGGGATTTATACTTTGGAGCCCTTTTCCGAAGCGGAGCAGTTAGCAAGAGACTTCATTCTAAATCAAAAACCGGACGTGGTGGTGAACGTAATAGAAACTCCCAACATGGAAAGGGACCTTTTTCTAACCTTGGAACTTTTGGAAATGGAGATTCCCATGGTCATAGCC
>CAZZKD010000206.1:0-2594 GCA_964655095.1 uncultured Thermocrinis sp. | reverse complement strand
AGCGTAGATGTATAGCCTGTCCTTTAGCACGTCCAGATAAAAAGAGGAGAGCTCCACAGCGCAGAAGTTCTTTATCAGATGGAAAACCCTGTGGAAGGCATAGTTTTCGTAATGCTCTAAGCTCTGCTCTATCACACCTTGAAGGTAAGAAAGCATCCATCTGTCAAGGTGATGAAGGTCTTGGTAAGGAACTGCGTTTGAAGGTTCAAAGTCATAAAGGTTCCCCAAAAGGAACCTAAGAGTGTTTCTGATTTTTTTGTAATCTTCTGCAAGCCTTTGGATTATACCCTTGCTGAGTCTTAGATCCTCTGAGTAGTCTTCTGACACAACCCAAAGCCTTAATATATCTGCTCCGTAATCTTTTATAACTTCCTGAGGAGAGACTACGTTTCCAAGGGACTTGGACATTTTCCTTCCCTGCTCATCCACCGTAAAGCCGTGGGTTAATACCCCCTTGTATGGAGCTTGCCCATAAGATGCGCAGGATTCAAGCAAAGATGCCTGAAACCATCCTCTGTGTTGGTCTGAGCCTTCTAAATACAGGTCTGCCTTTTCTATGCCTCTGCTTCTTAAAACAGAGGCGTGGGATGAGCCAGAGTCAAACCAAACGTCAAGGATGTCCTCTTCTTTTCTAAACTCTTTGGAACCACAGTTGGGACACGTGTAGCCCTCCGGTAATAGCTCTTTTTCGCTTAGCTCAAACCAAATGTCCGCGCCCTCTGGGCTTTCTTCTATAATCTTGGCTATTCTTTCAAATATTTCTTTTTCTGCTACTACATGCCCACAGTTTTTGCAATAAAAGACAGTTATGGGAACTCCCCAGTATCTTTGGCGGGATATACACCAGTCTGGTCTGTTTTCCACCATAGACCTTATCCTGTTGTATCCTGAGGAGGGTATCCACTTTACTTTGTCTATTTCCTTTAGAGCAATCTCCCTTAGTCCTTTCATGGATATAAACCACTGTGGAGTTGCTCTAAAGATGACGGGATTTTTACACCTCCAACAGTGAGGGTAAGAGTGCCTGTAGGTTTCTTGATGAAGGAGCAAACCCCTTGACCTTAGATCTTCCACTATCAGTGGATTTGCTTCAAAAACTCTTAGACCTCTTAAAAACTCCTCTACCTCTTCTGTAAATCTACCTTCGTCATCCACTGGAGCATAGGGCTCAAGTCCGTATCTAAGACCTACTATGTAGTCCTCTCTACCGTGTCCCGGTGCCATATGCACAATTCCGGTGCCTGTGGAAAGTTCTACAAACTCAGACGGATAAACCTTTCCTACCCTTCCCCCATAAGGCGTGTAATACTCCAAACCTACCAATTCTTTACCTAAAACTTGCTTTACAACTTCTCCTTCTAACTTTATCTTTTTCTTTATTTCCTCAAGCAGTGCTTTTGCAAGTATGTAAGTTTCATCTCCACTTTTGAAAAACACATACTCAAACTCTTCACCTACCATAACGCCTAAGTTTGCGGGTAGGGTCCAAGGGGTGGTGGTCCATATAAGAAGGTATGTTTTTTCCAAATCCTTCAATGGAAACTTTACGTATATACTTGGACTTTCCTTTTCGTGGTATTCCACTTCTGCCTCTGCTTCCGCAGTCTTATCGTAAATACACCAATAAACCGGCTTTTTACTCCTTACGACTAAGCCCTTTTCAAAGATCCTTCCAAGCTCCCTTACTTCCTGCGCCTGATACTTTGGGTTCATAGTAAGGTAAGGATTGTCCCAGTCTCCCAACACTCCAAGCCTTATAAACTCCTCCCTTTGCACCTGAACAAACCTTTGGGCATAATCCCTACAAAGCCTTCTGAACTCTACCTTTGACATATCCTCCTTTCTTAGCTTTTTGCTCTTTAGCTCTTTCTCTACCTGTTGCTCTATAGGAAGGCCGTGGCAGTCCCACCCTGGCACATAATCCACTCTGTAGCCTCTTAAAAGCTTGTATTTGACGATAACGTCCTTTAGGATTTTGTTCAGGGCGTGTCCTATGTGTATGTGTCCGTTGGCATAGGGTGGTCCATCGTGAAGGACAAAAAGCTCTGCATTCTTTCTTAGCTCCTGCACTTTTTTGTAAAGCCCTTCCCACTTTCTTAGGATCTCTGGCTCCCTTTTGGGAAGGTCCGCTTTCATAGGAAAGTCAGTTTTTGGAAGGTTCAAAGTGTCTTTGTAGTCCATGAAAAAGATATTATAAGGAGTGCTCCCAAGGTTTGTAGCTTAGAACGTCTTCAAAGCTGTATGGACATTCCGAAGGGAAGTCTTCCTTTGATGGTAGTTTTCCAAAGAACTTCTCAGCCGACTCTTCGTTGTCCCTGAACCACCTTACTAAGTTTTTTATCGCTATTTTCCAAGCTCGGTCTATTTGCTCTTGTGCCTTCTTTTTTACTGAAGGCATATCTTCAAACAGAAGCTCCAGCTCGTCCCTTGCGTTTAGGATGCTTTTTATCCAACCTTTCCCCATACTCTCTTCAACTTTAAAGTGTTCAAGCTTATAAAGGTGTTCCATTATTATAGCCATGTAGCTTATTGCACTGTCTAAATGCCTTCTTCCCATATCTTCTATTTCCTCAAGCAGATTTTCCCAATCTACC
>CAZZKD010000205.1:0-7335 GCA_964655095.1 uncultured Thermocrinis sp. | reverse complement strand
GATCTAAAGGATGTATCCGAGAGGCTTATCAGCAGATTTGAAAGCGGGCTTATCATAGAGATAGGTTTGGATGAAGAAACCAAAAGGAGAATAGTAAGGCAAAAGCTGATCCTATACGGTTTGCCTTTGGATGAGTCTACAGTAAATTACGTAGTGGAAAATACAGGATACAACGTAAGAGAGATAGAAGGGTTTATACAAACTTTTAAGGTGGCAGGATTTAAGCCCAAACCCAACAAAGAGAACGTAGAAAAGAAGGTAGAAACGGTAATAAATCTTGTGGCAAAGAGCTTTAAGCTAAACCCAGAACTTTTGAAAAAGGAGACAAAAGAAAGAAAGGTCATAAACGCTAAGCACATTGCGATGTATTTTTGCAAGACTATGTTAAACCTTTCCTACGTTGAAATAAGCAATCTTTTTGGAAAAAAGGACCACACGTCTGCGCTGTATGCTATAAAAAAGGTAGAACAAAGGCGCACGGAGGATAGGAAGTTTCAGTATATGATCTCCTTCCTTGAAAAAAGCTTAAAGAAAAGCTTAGGTTTATAATACTTTTCAGATGGATTTTCCTGAAATTCTCATCATACTGCTCGTTGCTATGGTAGTGCTTGGTCCTGAAAAAACCATAGAGTTAGCTACAAAGTTGGGAGAGTTTCTAAGAAAGGTAAGGGAAACCTGGGATGAGCTCAGATACCAGATGTATATGGAGAGCTTAAACAAGAAGATTATGGAAGAGTCAGAACAAACCCAATCCTTAGAGGAATCACAAGAGGAAGGAGTTTTAGAATACATAGAGGAAGTTAAGGCTAAAGAGGTGGAGGAAAATGAGTCAGGAACTACCCAAAATGCCTCTGACGGAACATCTGAGGGAACTCAGGCAAAGACTGATTAAGTCTGTGGTTGCCTTCTTGGTTGCTTCTGGTGTTTCCTTTTACATAGCCCAGTATATTTTTGAAATCTTAAAACAGCCTGTCAAAAAAGCTTATCCCCAGGTGGAGCTTATAACTCTGTCCCCCACTGAACCGCTTTTTATACTTATTAAGATCTCTGTGGTCTTTGGTTTTATACTTTCTTCACCTTTGATCTTTTACCAGCTTTGGAAGTTTGTAGAGCCAGCCCTCTATCCCAATGAGAAGAGGATGGTTATACCCATAACTTTGTTTTCTCTGATTCTTTTCATCTTAGGTGCAAGCTTTGCTTACTTTTTGGTGATGCCCATAGCTCTCAAGTTTTTAATTGGTATAGGCTTTTCCCAACTTCAGGCTACACCTTTTTTGTCCGTAAATCTCTACATATCCTTCCTGCTTAAGATGATAATCGGTTTTGGTATTGCCTTTCAGCTTCCCATAGTGCTTTTCTTACTGCAAAGAGTGGGCTTGGTTACAGATGCGCAGTTAAAGAGTTTTAGAAAATACTTTATAGTTTTGTCCTTTGTGGTTGGTGCCTTTATTGCCCCCGACGCTACAACTCAAGTGCTCATGGCCATACCCCTTATACTGCTTTACGAAGTTTCCCTCTTAATTGGCAAATTGGGTAAGAAAAGAAAGACAGAAACCGCAATAGAGGTAGCAAAAGAAGATGTTTGAAAGGATAGCTATAGTAGGTGTTGGTTTTATGGGGGGAAGCTTTGCGCTCAGCGTAAAATCCGTTCTTTCTTGCCAGATCTTTGGAGTGGATATAAATCCGCAAGCTTTGGAAAGGGCAAAAGATCTGAATGTGATCCACGAAGGCTCTACAAACATAAAAGAGCTTAGCTCTTTCAGACCTGACTTGGTTGTGTTAGCTACACCTGTTAGGACTTTTGAAAGTATAGCAAAGGACTTAAAAGAATGCCTTTCTTCGGAAACTGTAGTAACAGATTTGGGAAGTGTTAAAGGGCACTTGGTTTATACAGTAGAAAAGATTTTGGGAAGCAAGTTTGTAGGAGGACACCCTATAGCGGGCACCGAAAAGTCTGGAGTGGAAAACAGCGTAGAGGGTCTTTTTAAGGGCAAGAGGACCATACTTACACCAACCCAAAGGACAGAAAGGGACGCTTTGGAAAAGGTGAAAAAGCTTTGGGAACTGATAGGATCAAAAGTTGAGTTTATGGACCCCTTTTTGCATGATGTGGTCTTTGGAGCGGTCTCCCATCTTCCCCATGCGGTAGCCTTTGCACTAATAGACGCTTTGCTCCTGCTTACAAAAAGAACTGGTATAGACCTATTCCAGTATCCGGGCGCAGGCTTTAAGGACTTTACCCGCATCGCCGCCTCGGATCCCATAATGTGGAGGGACATCTTTTTGGAAAACAGAGAGAACATTCTTGAGGCTATTGACTGCTACAGTTCTTCCTTAAGAAGACTTAGGGAATTGATTTCAGAAAAAAGGGTGGAGGAATTGACCCAGTATTTGAAGGAAGCCAGGGAAAACAGGTTAAGAATAGAGTAGGGTTTTAGCTTTTTGGCAAATTTCTTTTACTTCTTTTCTTATGTCTCCCTCGTTTGGTCTGTCCAAAAGCCGGTCAAACATATAACTTCTGTCCGTTTCTTCAAACTCTTCAAAATCTACACTTAAAAGCACTTGTTTTGCTTTTGAGTTTATGAGTTTGGGAATATCTTTACCCGCCAGCTCGCACCAAATTAATGCCCAAGCCCTTGCCAAAGCAATGGGATGATAGCCACCACCACCAAGGTAAATTCCATCCCCCAAAGCTTCTCTAATTAGTCTAAAAGCACTCAAAAGTCCCCAGTTGGAAAGCTCAAACTTGGAAAGATAATCTTCTTTCAAACTATCGGTCCCCAACTGAAGCACATAGACTTCTGGTTTGAACACTTCCAAAGCTATTTCCAAACCCTTCTCTAAGGCATACAAAAATTCGCTGTCGTTTAACCCCTTAGGCATAGGAAGGTTTAGGTTGTAGCCCTTTCCTTTACCTTTGCCTATTTCTTCCAAAAAGCCCCTATTAAAGGGAAAAGCATATTCGGGAGATTGGTGTATAGAAAAGACAAACACCTGGTTATCTTCATAAAACCCATCCTGCACTCCATCGCAGTGATGCGCATCTAAGTCTATGTAAAGTATAGCTTTGAAACCTTTTTGTTTTAGGTAGTTTATGGCTATGGCTGGATCGTTGATAAAGCAAAAGCCGTGCGCCTTGTTTGGATAGGCGTGATGCATACCACCTGCCGGATTAAAGGCTCTGTAACCCTCCAAATAGAGCTGAACCGCCTGCACAGTAGAACCTGTAGCAAGCACAGAGCCCTTCCACATAGCAGGTGAAATAGGATTTTCCAAAGTTCCTATGTTGTATCTTTCTCTTATCTCCTTACTGACCTTCCCGTTTTCATCCACCCAACGTAGGGCGTTAAGGTAATCTTCTGTGTGAAAAAGTCTTAGCTCTTCCAAAGACGCTTCTCTACTCTCTACGCAGTTTTCTAAAAGGTCCATAGATTTTAAAAACTCCAGCAGAAGACTAACCCTTGGTATTCTGAGCGGATGGTTTGAAGTATATCTAAGGGACCTGTAGGCATAGCTGGCAACAAGCTTAGCTTCTTTCATCGCTTATGTAGATTCTTCTGATGGGGAAGGGTATTTCTATGCCTTCCTCTTCGTAAGCCTTCTTTATTCTTTTTATAAATTGGTGTCTTACGATAAACTGGGCGTCTGGGTCTAATACCCTAAGCACCACGTTGAAGTTTATACCTGAATCTCCAAAAGAGGTGTATCTTATAAAAGGTTCAAAGTTTGGGTCTGCTCCCTCAATCTCCTTTTGAATTTCCCTTGCTATTCTTACGGTTACCTCTTCCACCTTTTCAAGGTCATCGGAGTATGATACAGAAAGCGGGATGACCAAAGCGCTTTCCAAACTGGGCTTATGATAGTTTATAACAATAGAATTGACTAACTTTGAGTTTGGAATAATCACCAGGTTGTTATCTCTTCTTCTTATGACGGTATTCATCCAAGTAATGTCTTGAACGTAGCCCTCTTCACCGCTTTCCAACCTTACAAAATCTCCCACCTCAATCTGTCTGCTGGCTATTATGTTCAAACCGGAAAAAAAGTTAGACAGAGTTCCCTGTAGCGCAAGAGAGATGGCAAGACCACCTATACCAAGGGTGGTTACAAAATGAACTACGGGAACTCTCCAAAAAGAAAGCAAAGTTATTATGCCCAAAACAATGACTAAAAACTTTATTATTGCAAAGATTATGCCCGTCTGAGGAAATCTCATACTGGTCTTTGAAAGGTAAAACCTCAAAAGCTCTGAGGTAAGATTGGCAAAAAACAAAGTAAGGGACAGAATGAGAAGGGACATAAACACCTTTTCCAAAAAAGCTCCATGACCTATTGCAAAAGGAGGATAAAGTCTTAAGGTCAAGTAAAGGCTTATTAAAACTACCCAAAGCAAAGAAGGAAAGCGAATTATCTTAAGCACTATTCCAAAATAGTCCTGCGTTAGTTTTCTAAGCCATCCCAAAAGAAGTTTCCTTAGAATAAAGAGCAAGGTCAAGGAAACAATAAACGTAGCAAAACTAATAAGGAGTTCCCTACCTACCATCTGGGAATCTGTCTTCTGAAGGTTCTAACCAATTTATAGCCCACTAAGAACCCTCCTATGTGGGCAAACCAGGCCACACCACCCATGCTTGCAAAGGGAAGCGTAAGAATACCGTTTATTATCTGAATAAAAACCCAAAGGCCAATAAAGAAAATGGCTGGCACTTCCACAAAGGTAAGGAAGAAAAAGACAGGCACAAGGGCTAATATCCTTGCATGAGGGAAAAGATACAAGTAAGCTCCAAGCACTCCGCTTATGGCTCCACTTGCCCCTACCATAGGTATGTCATAGCTACCGGTTAAAAAGCTAACAAAAGTCTGTATCAAACCTGCCCCAACTCCGGAAAGTATGTAAAATAAAAGATACCTAAGCTTTCCCAATTTGTCTTCCACGTTGTCGCCAAAGACCCAAAGAAACCACATGTTGCCTATTATGTGAAGCCAACTACCGTGTAAAAACATGTGAGTAAGCAATTGGTGAGGGTTGAAGAACAATTCCGATGGCACCAAGCCAAAGCTGTAGATAAAAACATTAAAATCCGTTTCGTCTAAGCTTACCTGATAAAGCCACAAAATTGAGCAAGCTATTATTATTGACAGATTAACCACGGGAAAACTTCTGCTTGGGTTTATGTCCTTTATAGGAATCATCCAACATAAAATTATAATGTGTTGTTTTTCCTGCTAATTTTCTTCCTATCTGGATGCACTATCGTTATAAGGGATAAGTCCGAGCAAAGCAAGATTGGAGAACATGATCAGGGAAAATACCACACTCTTCGCGTATATTGTCCTACAAAGTTAGAGACCTTGGGATTTTACTGTTCTGGCTCAAGAGCTTACAGTAACTTAGTTCAGGCTGGTAGTAAGGTTAGAATTTACAGCTACCAAACTGGGAAAAGCATAACCATAGCAGTCTTTAGAAAAGAATATATAGATGGTGTTTGTGTGCCAGAAAGGTTTGAACCTCTTCTTGGCAAAAGTCCCTTTAGAGCAAGGATAGAGGTTGAAAGGTGTGGGATTGATGGTATAACTGAGTGCCCACCTGTTATAAGAGGTCTTGCCAGTTGGTATGGGCATCCTTACCATGGAAGAGAAAGCTCTTATGGAATAATCTTTGACAAAGAGGGTATGTATGCAGCCCATAGGGAACTGCCCCTTGGAACTCTGCTGAAGGTAAAGAATCTCAGGAACGGTAAAGAGGTGGTAGTAAAGGTTATAGACAGAGGTCCTTTTAAAGAAGATAGAGTTTTGGACCTTTCCGAAGGTGCAGCAAGAAAGTTGGATATGCTAAGGGACGGAGTGGTTAGGGTGGAAGCGATAGTCCTTAGATGTGGAGATTAAACGCTCTCTACTATGTTTCTGAGTATTTCCCTTTCCAATGGAGAGCTTACTTTGGGTAGTATAGTGTCTATCACAACAGCCTTTGCAGATCCGTACCTTTCTAACCTTCTTGCACACCTTATTGTATCCCTTATGGAGAACACGAACTCCACAGGTTCTTCAGACTTTTGGCTTTGGTAATCTCTGTAGGCTTTCCTTATGGCATTGGCAATCTTTAGAAGTTCAAAAATTAGCCATATCTGTTGTTCTCTTTTTGGAGTTTTAAGTTCCATTCCTTTTTCCGTTTCTACGCCATTTACTACCGCATACCAAAGGTATGTAAAGTCTTCACTGTTTATGTCAGAAAGGGATGAAAGATAATCTTTTAGTATGATCGCTTCGTCTGGATAGAAAAAGCCCCTTTGATCTTCAAAGGGTGGATAATCTACAAACATAACATCTGCACGGGACTTTACGTCCTGCGGAAGTTCAGAAACACCAAGATAGTGCTGTGGGTTCATCCCACCAACAAGGATCACGTCACTACGGGCTTTTATAACCTCACCTGTGGGCAGTGTAAGATACCTCCTGTAGTCAAACAGTGGATTAAATAGCTTTACCAGAGAAGGGGGCAAGGTGTTTATTTCGTCTATGTATATGACCGCTCCTGGCGTTTGCAGGGCTTTTACAAGCTCAGAAAAGACCCGCTTTGTGCCCCTCTTTGGATCAAACTCGTAGGTGTAGGTTAGGTCCTCCTTTTCCATCTTTGAGTGGCACGGGATGATGTAAAGGGGTCTGTTGGTAAGTGCGGAAAAGACCTCCACCAAAAAGTTTTTACCCACTCCCGCATCCCCTTCCAAAATGAGAATGCCTTCTCCAAAGCTGAGTTGGTCTTTTATCAAAGATACAAACCTTTCTAAGTTTTGCACAAACCAAGGGGTTTCTTCAAAAGACACAAAGAGGGGAACCCTATAAGGCTCGTAGGAAAACAAACCGTTTAAGTGTCTTAGATAGCTTTTTATCCACTTTGGCATGGACCTTAGATCTTCTATGGGGACAAGGTTTGAGTAGCGCTTGGGTTCAAGCACCACACCATCCTCTCTCTCAAAAACTACCTTTGTAAAGACCTTTCCATTGATAAAGAGCTTATCCTCCGTTTTTAGTCTCCACAACAGCTTTCTCTTTTGTCCGTCAAACTTTGGAAACTCTTCATTACCAAAAAGCACCTTGTCCCTTAGGTTTTCTATCCTGAACCTTTTTAGTCTGTAAGATATTATCCGTTCCTGAATTGCTTTCTCTAAAAGTCTTTCCCCTTCTAATTGAAGCTCTTTTGGTAGCTTGCTCAGAAGGTCTCTAAAATCCTTCACCTCCTGATAGCTTTCCAGCTCTTCAACGCTTGAACCCTCTCGCTCCAGAAAAGACTGCCTCAATCTTTCCAAACCATCTGCCAACATCCTCTTTAAACTGGTA
>CAZZKD010000204.1:0-2738 GCA_964655095.1 uncultured Thermocrinis sp. | reverse complement strand
CCAAAAGCCCGTGGAAGCTTTGCAATCTACAGGTAGCAGAAGCATTGCGGTCTTTAGACATGCCATAATACCCCAGATACTTCCCCTTTTCGTTGGATACAATCTATACCTTTTAGACCACAACATCAGAGTGGCTATAGTTTTAGGAGTGGTGGGAGCAGGTGGCCTTGGAGTTGAGCTTTACAGCCAGATGAGAGCCTTTAACTATCCTCAGGTGGGAGCTATACTTGTAGTGATAGTGCTAGTGATCTCCCTAATAGACAGGCTTTCCGCCAAGCTAAGAGAAGATATACAGCAGTATAAGCTCTTGGCCTACCACACAAAGACCAAAGACCTAATTCTACTCGCATCTACCATCATAGTTGCCTTAGTGTCCTTGAAGTTTTTACCCATTGATACCTCAGAGCTGGTAAGAGGTTTTAAAAATCTACTGCCCTTGATTGGAGAGTTTTTTAAATTTGACTTTAGCGAGCTCAAAACTTACGTCCTGCTCATGCTTGAAACTGTAGCTATCGGCATAACCGGGACAGCCATAGCGGTTTTACTGTCCATTCCTTTGGGAATGCTTATGGCCAGAAATTTGATAAATAATTTCTTCGTGAATAATGTTGCAAGGGAAATAGCAAACTTTTTGAGGGCTATACCTGAACTTGTGATGGCTTTGATCTTTGTTAGCGCAGTGGGGCTTGGTCCCTTTGCGGGTGTCTTGGCCATAGCCTTCCATACGACGGGCTTTTTGTCTAAGTTTTACGCAGAAGCTATAGAGAACTTGGACCACAGACCAATAGAAGCCTTAGAAGCTGTAGGAGCCAGGCTAACCCAGATCATAAGACATGCGGTAATACCCATGATCCTTCCACTCTTCAATAGCTACAACCTTTACTTACTGGACAGGAACGTAAGAGCTGCCACCGTAATGGGGGTGGTAGGGGCAGGGGGAATAGGTTTTGAGCTTGTGATGAGGATAAAACTCCTTGAGTTTGAAAAGGTATCCGTAATGATATTAGTTATACTACTTACCTTAGTGCTCATAGACTATTTTTCCGGTTATCTGAGGAGGAGGTTGGTATGATGGAACTGGACTTCAGGGAAGTGGTCGTTCAAATGGATAAAAGAGCCCTGAAAAGGCTTTTGAATATTTTGCCCATGGAGGAGGTAAAGGTAAAGAGGGGACCACAGCCTGGGTGTTTGATGATAAAGGCAAAAGATTGCTTTGGTGTAGATTTTTGTTTGGGAGAGGCACTGGTCTTTGAAGCGGAGGTAGAGTATAAAGGTATTGAGGGCTATGGTTTGGTTTTGGCGGAGGAAGAGGAAAAAGCTGTTGCGGTCGCTGTCTTAGAAGCGATCTTTAAATCGGATGAGGAAAACCTAAAGAAAAAACTCTACCGGTTCTTAAGTAAGGAAAAGAAAAAGATTGAAGAAAGCTGGGAAAAAGAGAGAAAGCTTATAGCAAAGACCAAAGTCCAATTTGAAACAATGGTAAAAAGGTAAAGCCATGCAGAGAGAGGTATTTTTCACTCAGAAGGTGTTTAAAAGTCTTTTACGGGCAATGAGCTTTCCTGGCACAGTGCAAAGCCTTGAGTTTTCAGAGGAACTTTACCAATTCTTAGGTGATGAGTTTTGGGCATTAGGTTCCATAGCTCTTACGCTCATAGACGGGCACACCAGCTTCTGTGTGATAGGTCCCAACAGCAAAGTCTTAGAGGAAAGGATAATCAAGCTAACCAGAAGTAAAGTTTTGCCTATGAAGGAGGCGGATTTTGTAATAACAACGGAAGCTTTGCAAGAAAGGCTTTGGGATGTTAAAGTGGGAGAACTTCGCAACCCAGAAAAGTCCGCCACTGTCTTCTATTTGGTTGAAGGAGTGCAAGAAGGAATAGGAGGTGGTGTTGTTCTTAGATTGTCCGGACCGGGGGTTAAAGGGGAAAGACTGATCAGCCTTTTTGGTCTGCCACCGCAGGAGTTCCTAACTTTGTCTCAAGTGAATCACCTTTTCCCCTTGGGAATAGACTGCTTTTTTGTTGATAAGAAGGGAATGCTCGTAGGCATTCCCAGGTCTGTAAAGGTGGAGCTGTTATAAAATGGGTTACGTAGCGGTTAGAGGTGGTGAAAAAGCCATAGAATACGCCTGTAAGCTTTTAGAGTATCAAAGGCTTAAGGGAAGGTCAAAACTGCTATCCGTTGATCAGATAGTGGAGCAGCTTTACTTCTTGGTTGATAGGGTTATGTCTGAAGGGTCCCTTTACGCTCCAAAGCTCGCTGCCTTAGCTATCAAGCAGGCTGCAGGAGATCTCCTTGAAGCCTCTTTTATTCTGAGAGCCAGCAGAAACACTCTTCCCAGCTTAGGATACTCCCTGCCCATCAAGACGGACAAAATGAGGATAATAAGGAGAATTTCCGCGGCTTTTAAAGACATTCCAGGGGGACAGATTTTGGGACCCACCTCAGACTACTGCCTTAGACTGTTTAGATTTGAGCTTTTGGAAGAAAACGAAGATAAAAGAAAAAAGTTTATGAAGGAGCTTTTAGGTGAATTGGGAGAGGAAGATCTACCTGCCGAGTTTCCCAAGATTGTAGAAATTCTCAGAAAAGAAGGGCTTGTGGTAGAAGCACCCTCTCATCAATCCACGGAGTTTGTGGATATTACAAAAGAGGCAGTAAGTAGCTTCCCCCCTCCAAGAAGCGCCCTTTTGCAAGCTATGGCCAGAGCAGAAACGGGAGGACTTTTGCTCCTTGCC
>CAZZKD010000203.1:0-1531 GCA_964655095.1 uncultured Thermocrinis sp. | reverse complement strand
TTAAAAAACAGGGACTTGACCAATGGCTGGCAAAAAGGCTTGGTTTGAACTTTGTGGAGTCCAAGAGTAAGTGGGAGAAGATAACCTATGTGCTCAAAAACGCTCAAGAAACAGTAAAAGTAGCAATGGTTGGCAAGTATGTGAGCTTAAAGGACTCTTATAAGAGTTTGACCGAAGCTTTGATCCACGGAGGTATAGCAAACGGTGTAAAGGTTGATATTCTTTGGGTTAACTCTGAGGACCTTAGGGAAGAACTTTTGGAAGAGGCGGATGCTGTGGTGGTACCCGGAGGTTTTGGAGAAAGGGGGATAGAGGGTAAAATAAGGGCTTTGAAGTACGGAAGGCTTAACAGAAAGCCCACGCTGGGTATATGCCTTGGTATGCAGCTTATGTGCGTGGAGTTTGCAAGGAACGTGCTTGGGTTAAAGGATGCTAACTCTACCGAATTTGACCCAAATACCAAGCATCCCGTAATTGATATCATGCACGAGCAGAAGCAAATAGAAAATCTCGGAGGGACTATGCGACTTGGAGCCTATCCGTGCGTGCTGAAAGAGGGCACAAAAGCAAGGGCAATATATGGAAAGGAGGTTATTTACGAAAGGCACAGACACAGGTATGAGTTTAACAATTCCTACAGAGAAGCCTTTGAAAGGGAAGGGATGGTGTTTTCTGGTCTTTCTCCCGACGGCAGGCTTGTGGAAGTTATAGAGCTAAAAGACCATCCTTGGTATATAGGCTGTCAGTTTCACCCAGAGTTCAAGAGCAAGCCCTTTGAACCACACCCTTTGTTTGTTTCTCTTATAAAGACTGCAAAGGAAAAGAAAAAACTATAATCTTGTTTTCTGAAAAAGCCCCCGGAGGGGCATGGGATTATTAATTGGGTGGGAGTATGACCTTGTCTATTACGTGGATCACACCGTTGGATGCTTCTATGTCCGTTTTTACTATGTTAGCGTCGTTTATCTTTGGCCCACCCTTAAGAGTTACCTTTGCATTCTGTCCTTGCAGAGTTTTAACATCTCCTTCCTTTAGCTGTTTTGAATATACCTTACCTTCCACTACGTGGTAGAGAAGCACCTTTTTGAGGGCTTCCTTGTCCTTTAGTAAAGCCTCAAGGTCTTTCTTTGGAATCTTTGCAAAAGCCTCATCTGTGGGAGCAAAAACTGTAAAACAACACTTGGTGGCTAAGGTTCCTTCTAAGCCAGCTTCTTTGAGGGCTGTGAGAAGGGTGTTGAACTGACCTGCCTTCTTGGCAGTTTCCACTATGTTGGCTTGGGCTTTCTTTTGGTACATACTGGCCTGAGTTCCACTACAGCTCAGAGTCATGGCCGGTATCCCAATCGCCAAGCCTAAAAAGATGGCCTTTTTAAGAAGCATGCGCTTCTTTGCTCTGATAATGTATCTAAGCATGGCTCACCTCCTTTTGTGGGTTTTTTCAAAAAGTATCAGCTTAGTGTCTTCTTTTGAAGCTTGATTTTTACCGTTTAACAAAACTTTATATCCTTACAAGCCTTATGTTTCCCACATC
>CAZZKD010000202.1:0-4385 GCA_964655095.1 uncultured Thermocrinis sp. | reverse complement strand
CCGGTCCAAGGTAGTAGGAGGGGGTGGCAGGCAAATCCGTCACCCCATACTCCGAGAGCCGATGGGGTAACTCTCCTGACGCCACACTGCCGAGAAACAACGGCGCTGGCGTTGAAGCATCGCTGCCCGTACCGGAAACCGACACAGGTGGGCTGGGTTAGCAGCCTAAGGCGTCGGGGGAACTCTCCTCAAGGAACTCGGCAAGTTGCCCCCGTACCTTTGGAAGAAGGGGGGCCCATGGAAGTGAAGCCTCTCGGCGTAAGCTTCTGTGGGCCGCAGAAACCGGGCGGTGCCGACTGTTTATCAAAAACACAGGACTACGCAAACCCGTAAGGGGATGTATGTGGTCTGAAGCCTGGCCAGTGCCCGTAGGTTAAGGGGCGGAGTGCAAGCTCTAAACCGAAGCCCGGGTAAACGCCGGCCGTAACTCTGACGGTCCTAAGGTAGCTTTGCTGCCTGAACTCCGCTGTATGCGGGGAAGCCCTTAGAGCCTTGGCTACGAGGTCCAAAAGGGACCCGTAAAAATGCCTAAGGATTGGGCAATCCGCAGGAAACCCTCAAAGGGGATCCTCAGAGACTGTACGCGGAGGCCTTTGCCTCACGGAGGGACTTTCCAATGGAGCTATCTCCCGACTGGATAGTTGGATTTACCGACGGAGAGGGATGTTTTCACGTTTCTATAAACAGACATCCCGAAATGTCCGTAGGTTATCAGGTTCTTCCGGAGTTTGTGATAGTCCAGCACGAAAGAGACCTGCAGGTGCTTTATGCTCTTAAGAGATTCTTCGGTTGCGGTGTGGTTCGTAAAAACAACGGGGATAGATGGTGCTTCAGGATTAGGAAATTCTCTTGTATTGAGAAAGTTTGCGAGTTTTTCAGCAAGCACCCTCTTAAAACCAAAAAGAACCTGGATTTTATAAAGTTCAAAAGAATAGTGCAGAAGATCAAAGAAGGTAAGCACCTAACGCCCGAAGGGCTGTTGGAGATAGTGGGGATAGCTCTTCAAATGAACACGCAAAACAGAGAAGTGCTCCTCCGTATAAAAGAGGACCTGGAGGCAAGGGTAAGATACAGTCCACCCTCTGGTGAAAGCCAGAGATAAAGGTGAGCGAAATTCCTTGTCGGGTAAGCGTGGACTTGCCCGTGTCCGGCTCATATCGGGGGAGCCCTCCTACCTGATACAAGGGTGTGGGGTAATCCCGAGGGAAGCCCATCTCTCGTGAGGGAGATGGAGCCCCGTAACGACTGACCCGAAAGGGGAGGCACGCAAAAAGCGTGCAATACGCCGGCCACCACCCGTAGCCAAAAGGCTACGCAGAAAGGACTATGGAGGAAGTTATGTTAGACCCCTGGTATATAACGGGCTTGGTGGAAGGTGAAGGTTGCTTTTCTGTCAGCTTCCATCTGAGGGATAAGTTGAAGGTAGGTATAGAAACGAGGGCGTCCTTTTCGGTATCCCTAAACAAAAGGGACCTTGAACTTTTGAAAAAACTCCACCAATACTTTGGCTGTGGAGGAATAAGGTTCTCGAGGGCAGACAATACCTACAAATACGAGATTAGGGAGCTGAAAAGCATAGTGGAAAAGGTGATTCCTCACTTTGAAAGGTATCCCCTTCAAGGTTCAAAAGGGAAAGACTTTGAGGCCTTCAAAGAGATCTGCAAAATGATGAGGGCAAATCTTCACCTATCACCCAAGTATCTGCCAAGGATCATAGAGCTTGCCTACGGTATGAACCCATCAGGCAAGCGAAAATACTCAAAGGACTTCCTCCTACAGGTCCTTGGTGGTGAGAAGGTATAGTCTACCCCTTGCCGAAAGGCAAGAAAGGGTGAAGTTCCGACCTGCATGAATGGCCCAACGAGTGCCGCACTGTCTCGAGGAGAGTCCCGGCGAAATTGTGATGCCGGTCAAGACACCGGCTACCCGCGGCAGGACGGAAAGACCCCGTGAAGCTTCACTGTAGCCTGGTATTGAGTCTTAGCTTGTCTTGCGCAGGATAGGTGGGAGCCTGTGAAGTCCCTCTTTCGGGAGGGACGGAGGCGCCGGTGAGATACCACCCTGGATAAGCTGGGACCCTAACCCAGCCAAGTTATCCTTGGCGGGGACCATGCCAGGTGGGCAGTTTAGCTGGGGCGGCTGCCTCCTAAAAGGTAACGGAGGCGTCCAAAGGTACCCTCAGGCGGGTCGGAAATCCGCCGTAGAGTACAAGGGCAGAAGGGTGCCTGACTGTGAGGCCGACAGGCCGAGCAGACGCGAAAGCGGGGCCTAGTGACCCACCGGTTCCACGAGGAAGGGCCGGTGATCAGCGGATAAAAGCTACTCCGGGGATAACCTGTGTTGTCCCGCTCCCGGGCAACCGGGAGGCAACAACGCGGCTTATAACGGGGGAGCCCTCCTACCTAAAAGGGTGTGGGGTAATCCCGTGGGAAGTCTGGAGAGGCACAATGATAACTAAGCGTCAAAAGGAGATAATCATAGGCACCCTGTTAGGTGATGGATATTTACAGGCAACGGGAAAGAAGAATGCGCGTCTCAAGTTGGAACACTCGGAAAAGCAAAAGGATTACATATTCTGGAAGTATGAAGAGCTGAAAAATCTGATGCAGGACAAGCCAAAGAAGTTGGAAAGATATAACCCTAAATGGGGAAAAGCTTACATCTACTATAGGTGCCAAAGTCACTCCATGCCTCTTTTGGGAAAGTTCAAAAGGCTTTTCTATGATAAGGCGGGGCGTAAAAGAATGCCAGAGAAAATAAGCATGCTGTTGAAATCTCCTTTGTCTTTGGCGGTTTGGTATATGGACGATGGACACTACTATCCAAGGGATGATGTAGCTTACATATACCTTCCGCGCTATTCAGAGGAGGAAATAAGGAAGTTGACGGAAGCTCTTGGGAAAAACTTCAACCTAAAACCAAGAGTTATAAAGAAAAAAGGATACCCTGTGCTATACTTTCCCAAGGAGGAAACGCAAAAGCTTATGGCTATTATAAAGCCTTGGATACCTGAATTTATGAAGTATAAAACCTCTCCAGACCCTGTAACGACTGAGGGCGCGTTGCCCGAGGGTTCTACCAATAGGTAGAGCCAAAACGCCGCGCTCCACACTGGTAAGTGCCTGTGTGGATGAAGATATAGTCTAACCCTTCGGGAAACCGAAGAAAAGGTGAACAGGCTAATCTCCCCCGAGAGCCCACATCGACGGGGAGGTTTGGTACCTCGATGTCGGCTCCCCCCATCCTGGGGCTGAAGCAGGTCCCAAGGGTTGGGCTGTTCGCCCATTAAAGGGGGACGCGAGCTGGGTTCAGAACGTCGCGAGACAGTTCGGTCCCTATCCGCCGCGGGCGCAGGAGTCTTGAGGGGGTCCGTCCCTAGTACGAGAGGACCGGGACGGGGCAGGCTCTGGTGTACCGGTTATCTCTCCAGAGGTAGCGCCGGGTAGCCATCCTGCTACGGGATAAGCGCTGAAAGCATCTAAGCGCGAAGCCCACCCCAAGATAAGGACTCCCTGAAGGGCCGTGGGAGACTACCACGTTGATAGGCCGCAGGTGGAAGCTCAGCAATGGGTGAAGCCGAGCGGTACTAATAGCCCGTTCGACTTGCACACCTACAGGAAGAAAGACCTATTGAGTTGCCACTAATTTATCTGTTGAAAAATTGATTTGTCAAGTTTCCCTCGGGACCATAGCGGAGGGGAAACACCCGGTTTCCATTCCGAACCCGGCAGTTAAGCCCTCCAGCGCCGATGATACTGTGCCGGGCGAACGGCACGGGAAAGTAGGTCGTCCCGGGGGATTGATTAAAAATTGTTATCTTCCTTAAGCTTTTCGTTCTTTCTTTTTTAAAAATTCGCAAAATATATCCATAGTGAATTCCCTAAATATCTTTGCTTCTTCGGTATCTTCAAACTCCTCGGGTAGCATTTTGTGTTTTATCACGTAGAATCCTTTTAAATTTTTCAACAACTCTTTGAGACATGCTATTTCTCTTATTTTTAAGCCATAATTACACAGGTATGACTTTAAGTCTTCCGAGATAGAACTCTGCAAAGCTAATTGACGGACTTCTTCTAATATATCCCCCTTGCTCTTGTTTAGCTCTGGATTTAGTATGCTAATGAGGATTTTTTCTAATATATCGGTAAGTTCAAGTTTAAGAGGAAGATTAAACGCATCCTTTACTATAGAGTTTAATTTTGAATTCAGCTTTAATTCTTCAATCTCTTTCATTATTTCCTCTATTGTTTCTTTTCCTATTTTGTTTCCCGACTTTTCTTTTGTTTTTTTTATTTTTTTTATTGTTTGCCTCAGTTCCTCTGTCCTCAGCTCTGCTTCTTTTTTCTTCAGCGCTTCTTCTTCATCACCTTCTTTAATTTCTTTTT
>CAZZKD010000201.1:0-2170 GCA_964655095.1 uncultured Thermocrinis sp. | reverse complement strand
GGATCTGTCAAGGGAGAATTAGTCAAAACTACTTCTCAAAGTGCTTGGCATTTCTTCCCTGTTCTTGGAAAGGTTTTGCCGAGGGACCTTTCTCTTCTGAAGCTATTACTTGGACAGGGTGAGGAGAAGGTTAGTTCCCTTAGAGGTTGGGAAGACATCCCGATGAGGGGGTTTTTGGAACAGCCTCGGTTTAAACTAAGCCACTAACAAAGGAGAGATGGAAGGTTATAATCATTCCTCATGAGAGCTTTAATACTTGCAGCAGGCTTAGGAACCAGGTTTAGGAGTGAAAAGGCAAAGGTATTGCACACCATAATGAATAAGCCTATGGTCTGGTATGTTTATCAGATAGTTAGAGAACTTAACATAAGAGATATAGCGGTAGTGGTAGGACATCAGGCCGAGGAAGTTAAGAAAGTCTTTGAAGAAAAAGAAAACGTGTTGTTTTTTCATCAGAAAAATCCTAAGGGGGGAACGGCGGATGCGGTTATCTCGGCTATAGATTTTTGGAGAGACTATCAGGATTACCTTCTTGTAATTAACGGAGACACGCCACTGGTAAAAACTCAAACTATAAAAAACATGCAAAGATACATACATCTGGTAGAAGAATATGAAAATGTAAAACTAAGCGCTCTTATTCTCTCCAGCTTCTTCTCGGACCCAACGGGATACGGCAGAGTGGTAAAGGATAACCAGGGTAATGTGATAAAAATTGTGGAAGAAAAAGATGCATCTTTTGAAGAAAAGCAGATCAAGGAAATAAACGGGGGAGTCTATCTTTTTTATAGCCCACACTTGCTGAGCGCTATTTTTTCAGTAAAACCAAGTCCAGCGAGCGGGGAGCTTTATTTAACTGAAGCTATAAATCTAATGAGTCAAAGAGGGTATATAGTTAGAAGCTTTATGGCGGAAGAGCAAGTGGAGGTTATGGGCGTTAATAACCGTTGGGAGCTTGCTATAGCAGAAAACGTAATAAGGTTGAGAATATTGGAAAAGTTAGCTAAAGAGGGCAATACGATTCATCAGCCGGAAACGGTTTGGATAGAACCAGACGCAAAGCTAGAAAGCGACGTGGAGATAGAACCGGGGGTTGCCATAATAGGAAACAGCAGGATAGGAAAAGGAGTCCGAGTAGGAAGGGGAAGTATTATACAAAATTCTATCCTTGAGGAAGGCGCAGTAGTAGAACCATACAGTATAGTAAAAGATTCCCACATAAAAAGTGGGGCGGTGATAGGGCCCTTTGCGCACATAAGAAACCATTCAGTTATAGGTGAAGAGTCCCACATAGGGAATTTTGTGGAAGTTAAAGCATCAAACATAGGAAAGCAAGTCAATGCCAAGCATCTTGCTTACATAGGCGATGCAACCATTGGAAATCGCACCAACGTGGGTGCAGGTGTGGTCTTTGCTAACTACGATGGAAAAAGAAAACACCAAAGCTATGTGGGAGAAAACGTATTTATAGGTAGCAATTCTCTAATAATAGCCCCCATACAGCTTGGTAGCTATTCCTACATAGCGGGTGGTTCGGTGATAAGCAAAAACATAGAGGAAGGAGCTCTGGCTATAGAAAGGGCTAGATTAAGAATATTGAAAAATAAGGGTAGAGAAAAGCTCACTTAAAGTGAGCCGGGAGGGATTTGAACCCTCGACCCACGGATTAAAAGTCCGTTGCTCTACCAGACTGAGCTACCGGCTCTAATATGTTTTTATTATATATTGATTCTTTGAAAAATGCACAACTATTGTTTGTTGCTTTGCTTTGTAGGGACTAACTTTCACGGTTGGCAAGTGCAACCTAACCTGAGGACTGTGCAGGGAATTTTGAGTGATGCCTTAGGTATACTTTTTGGAGAAAAGGTAAAGTTGATAGGTTGCTGCAGAACGGATGCGGGAGTGCATGCAAAGGAATATATAGCTAACTTCAAAAGCTCTAAATTTTTCCCCATAGACAATCTTTTGAAAGCCCTCAACTCAATCTTGCCAGAGGATATAGGTATCAAAAGGGTTTGGCTTGAAGATCTAAGCTTTAACTCCAGGTATTCGGTAGCTGGTAAGCTTTACATCTACAGAGTTTTTCCTTCTCTTGCAAGGGATCCTTTTTTGGAACCTTTAGATCGGAAGAGCGGTCAGCAGGAATGCCGAGACCGATATCGTATGCCGG
>CAZZKD010000200.1:0-2362 GCA_964655095.1 uncultured Thermocrinis sp. | reverse complement strand
TCATCCTGTCCCACCCCCCTTGAACCAGTAAGGGGTTGTTGTTTTTCAGTAGTTTATAAGCCAACTTTATGGCAGATGATTGCTTGCGCATTAATTCTAAAAGTTTTCTTCTGTCAGGACTGTTCAGTTGAAGTTTAAACTGCAAGCTTACATACATCAGGTTTTTATTATAACTACTCAGCACTGCCTGAAGGATTTTTAGAACAACCTCCTGTTTGTTTGACATATTAGCAGGTTTATTATAAACCAGCTAAAGATTTTATGAAATCGTAATTTAACGAGTGGCCCCCGTAATAAGATATTATCCTTCCCTTTATGTGTTTGCCCAGCAAATACAGGTCTCCTATTAGGTCTAACAATTTGTGTCTTATGGGTTCGTCTTTGGACCTTAAACCTCCAAAGTTATAGACTTTTCCGTCCTTTCCAAAAACTACTGCGTTTTCCAAACTTCCACCTTTGGCAAGCCCAGCCTTTCTGAGAGCTTCCACCTGGTGATCAAAACAGAAGGTTCTGGCAAAGACCAGCCCTTTTGCGTTTCCTTTGAACCTTACCCTACAATCTTTCAATAAGCCTTCCACACTTCCCACGTATTCAGCTAAAAACTGGTCAAATGGCAGAGCTTCAATTCTTGCAGTACAGTTTTTAACGCTTATGGGAAATTTTATTTCAAGGATTTCCTTTTCCCTGTCTAATTTTTGAATAAGCTTCTTTAGGTTTTTGTAGAAAAAATAACCGCTACCGTCCATAGCTGGCACTTCCCAACCTTTCAAAACCTCAATCACAAGGTTGTCAATACCAAGCATGTAAAGAACCGCCATAAGATGCTCAACGGTCTTTATTACTTTATCCCCTTTACCCAGATCTGTAGAGTGCTTGGTATTTACTACGCATCTGTAGTTAGCTGGTACATAATCTCCTTTAATCAAAAACCTTACACCTTTGTAGCTGTCATCTGGATGTAGTCTAATTTTACAATATTCCCCTGTATGAAGCCCTATACCCTCAAAGTCCATAACTTCCTTTATAGTAGCCTGATACATCAATCCTATTTTATTGCAAAAAATGTGCCAACCTTTTTACCATGTTTAGGACTTCGTACATACCTGGTTTTTCTGGCATTTCACAGTCTACATCAAAAAACTTTTTCCATTCCTCTTTTGTAGTTTTACCAATACAGATGATTTTTTTGTTGCTTAAAGTTGGTTTGTTGCTTAGCTTTTGCAAATTTGCAAAAAAGGCTCTAACTGCAGATGGACTTGCAAAAACCAAAAAATTAGATACACTAACCTTTTCCCCAAACTCCTGCGGTGGATAATCTACAAGTTTTGTTTGATAGACTTCCAAAGGCCAAACTTCGAAACCCATCTGCCTTAGTTTTTGTATAACTTCTTCCCTTCCGATGTTAGATCTTGGGATAAGAACTCTACCAGAATAACCTTTCAAAAGATTAACCAGCTCTTCTGCGTAGTATTGTGCTGGAACAGCCCATACCCTGTATCCGTAGCTTTCAACCGCCTCTTTTGTCTTTTGGCCCACTGCCAAAATCTTTTCTTTACCTGTTAAACTAACTCTTGACAAAAGATACTTTACCGCCTTTTGGCTCTGGAATATAACAAAGTCAAACTTTCCTTCTGGAAGTTCAAACTCCAAAGGAGATTCTTCTATAAGTGGAAGGCATACAACTCTAAAGCCTTCCCTTTCAAAGGTTATTCTGTCTTTTTCTATGTCTTCTTTAGCACGCGTTAGTAAGACCGTTAATTTCCTGCTATCCACCTGCTAACAAGCTCTATTTCAAGCTCAGAAAGTCCCTTTCCCCAAGGGCACCTCTTTGCTAACTCCATTACTTCTGCCCCTCAGGCTTGGTAAAACCAAAAGAAAATATTAGAGTCAAGGATAACAAAACTACCATACTATGTAAATATAAGCCGAAAAAAGTTATATTCCTACCCCACACGGTAGATTAGGAACTTCCTTTACACTCTTATGCCCGACGAAGAGACAAAGTCCTTTCAACTCCACACGGTAGATTAGGAACCCTGAACTCAAAAGAAAAATGCAAAAAATATAGTAGATCTTTCAACTCCACACGGTAGATTAGGAACCAGAGATTATGACGATCGTGTTGGACCACAAGGTCCACTTTCAACTCCACACGGTAGATTAGGAACGTGATTGGTGAACCTTCCTACCTACCAAAATGGTTAGTCTTTCAACTCCACACGGTAGATTAGGAACCAACGTTGAAGTCAGAATTCCCTATCATTGGGCTTTCTTTCAACTCCACACGGTAGATTAGGAACAAAGAGCGACTTTTAGGGTGGTTCCTGAACCCATAAACTTTCAACTCCACACGGTAGATTAG
>CAZZKD010000199.1:0-4102 GCA_964655095.1 uncultured Thermocrinis sp. | reverse complement strand
ATCAACCCGTCTATAACCTTGAATTGGTAACCTGGGTATATGTATAAGTCCGCCCAATCTTCGTAAGGTTCATAGGGTCTATTCTCTAAAGCTCTAACCACAGTAGTTCCAACTGCTATTACCCTTCTGCCCTTTTCTTTTGTTTGCTTTATTAGTTGTATTGTCTCACTGGAAACCTTTACATACTCTGGATCAACTGTGTGCTGTGTTATATCCTGTGCCTTTACGGGCTTGAAAGTGCCGTAAGAAATGTGAAGTGTTATAAAGGCAATATTTATACCCTTTTCTTTTATCTTCTTTAGTAATTCTTCTGAAAAATGAAGGGATGCAGTGGGAGCAGCTACAGAACCTTCTTCTTTTGCAAAAACGGTTTGATAATATACCCTGTCTATTTCCTCTTCTTCTCTTTTAATGTATGGGGGTATAGGTATTTTTCCGTATTTGTCCAGAGCCTTCAACGGGTCTGAGGAGTGAAGATATACTTTAAATTTTCCACCCTCAACATGTTCAAGTATCTCAACTTCCAAATCTTCACCAATAAAAACTTTAAGTTTTTCTCTTATACCCTTCCCACCCACCAGGGCATACCATGTATATTTGTCTATGTAGTCGGTTAGCAGTATTTCCACATTGCCACCTGTGATCTTTTTTCCATAAAGCCTTGCGGGAAGGACCTTAGAGTTGTTAAAAACCAAAAGATCCCCTTCATCTAAATACAGCGAAAGATTCCAAAAAGTGTTGTGTATTATAGACCTACTTTCCCTGTTTAATACCATAAGTCGCGCATTATGTCTTGGGACAACTGGATATTTGGCTATGAGTTCTTCCGGGAGGGAATAATCAAATTCACTTAAGTCCATGTATATATTCTAAGAGTTTTATAAACTTGCACATACACATTCCTATTCTTATAATTCCTTAAAGGAGGGTTAAGCCATGAAGAAAGTAGTCTTGACTGTGGCATTATTTGGTATAGCTTTTGGTGCAGATCAGATAATCCTAAAAAAACCTCCTGCTTCCTTAGGAAAATACTATCCTCCACAGTCAAATAAGTTTGAGTTTGTTGGTGTAATGCACGAGATGAGTGGAGCTTTTTATGGGATTAGGTTAAACATAAATGAAGGCAAATGGGACAAGGCTCTGGAATGGGCAAACAGGCTAAAAGACGCTTACAGCAGAGCTCAAAACATGGTTCCAGAGTGGAAGCAGTATTATAAACCCGTTCTGGCAGATCAGCTGGTCAAGGCTGTGCAAGCTAAGAACACAGACCAGGTTTTGAAGATTTCCAAAGAGCTTGGAGAGACCTGTCAAAAGTGCCATGCGGATAATCAAATAGCTATAAAGCTTGTTTATCACTATCCTCCCTTTGCCAATTTAAAGATGGAGGACCCAGTGGAATTTGCCCAGCTGAGCCCGAAGGAATACATGAGAAAGACATCAGACTCCATGAAGGCTCTGAGGATCTTTCTAATTCAGGGAGATATGCCAAAGGCAAGGGAAGCTGGAGAGGCTTTTGTAGAAAGAGTCAGAGGCACTCAAGCGGTGTGCTCCAAGTGCCACACAGATAAAGCGTCCGAACAGCTTATATACAACAAAGCTCACGAGGATGCCCTGGCTTCTATAGAAAGATTGCTCAAGGAACCCCAGCCAAACAGAGAGGCCATATTCAGGGCTATGTCCGTTGTGGGTCAAGCTTGTAACAGATGCCATAACACCCACCTCGTGCCAGCTATGGTTCAGGAAGCTTTTAGAAAATGATCCTTGTCTTATTGATCATTTCCCTTTTTAGTTGTGCTAAGTTTGAAGAGATAGTAAGAGAAGAAGACCTTTTGCAAAGACCAGAGGCTAAAAGATGCTCCGATTGTCACAGAGAAATCTTTGAGGAATGGAAAAACAGCAGGCATGCCAAAGCTTGGATAAGCGAACACTTTAGGCTTGAGTCTGAAAACTACACTAAGAATAAGTGTCTTTCCTGCCATGCCCCCCATCAGGTGGACCCAGACAAAGAGCCAGTCCTTAGGGCAGAGTTTAAAGAGGATGGCGTTGGTTGCGTAGCCTGTCACTTCAAGGAAGAAACCAAGGCTATGCATGGGCCTTTAAAGGTTTGGTCCCCTCCCCATCCGTCAAAACAGGACCTAAGCTATACAAAGTCCAATTTCTGTGCAGGCTGTCATCAGGAAACTTTCAAACAATGGCAAGCTATCAAAACACAAAAGAGTTGTCAGGATTGCCACATGCCAAGCCTTGGCAAAAAGGACCTTATTCAAAAGTTCCCTTTTCACTTTTTCCACCTGTCCAAACCAAGGCATTCTCACGAGTTTCCAGCTTTAAAGGCAAAGCCAGAAGATCTAAAGCTTGAAATCAAGGAAAACAAGCTTTACATAACCAACGTGGGAGTGCCTCATAACCTTCCCACTGCAGACCAGGGAGATCCAAAGCTCTACATAACTGTTATTTTTGATACACCAGAGGGACAGCAGACTATAAGAAAGCTACTCTCCGCCCAAGCAAAGACAGCTTTGGAATACGGAAAACCTTACGAAGTAGAGTTGCCCCAAGATTTTAAAAACCTCAAAGTTTTGATCCACAGGAGGCTATCCCATAGCCAAGAAAAGGAGCTTATACTTGAGAAGGGTTTAAACTAATTACATCATTCAAGCCTGAAAGCCACTGGCAACTTTACTATTACGCTTGCTGGAGGTTTTGGGAACTCCCCGTAGCTTCTCCTTATGGCTTCCAGAGCTTCTCTGTCCAAAACTTCATAGCCACTGCCCTTTAAAATTTTTAGATCCCTTATTTCTCCGCTTGGCTCCAAAACAAAGCAGACCAGAACCTTTCCCTCCCATCCCATCCTCCTGGCTATAGGCGGATAATTTGCGTGTCTTTGGACTATACCTGATATAACGGAGAGCTTTTCCTTGAGAAAGCTCTCTTCCAAAGTGGCTTTTCTGCTTTCCTCCGTATACCTTGAACCTTCTGAAGGCTGGGTACCCACAACCTGAGCTGTAGCTTTCTTTTCTTCAACTTCTACCATCTGATTTGCGTAGGATGAAGATGAAGCTTCTGTAAGCTTTCCCTCTGCGATGCTTTGCACCTGAGAAGCCCTATTCTCTTCTGTCTCATCTCTTCCAGGCGAAAGGATTGGAGCTGATGGCTGTGGAGGTCTCTCTTGTGGGACTGTTTGAATTTGAGCAGTTTTCTCCTCCTGGTTGAAGGTTTTATCTTCATGGAAAGCTTTAATAGGCTCTGCATGCCTTGACGGAGCTTGCTTTTGGCTTTTTTCAGCTACGATTTCTTGTAATGTTTGAATTTGGGCAGTTTTCTCCTCCTGGTTGAAGGTTTTGTCTTCATGGAAAGCTTTAATAGGCTCTGCATGCCTTGACGGAGCTTGCTTTTGACTTTTTTCAGCTACGATTTCTTGTTCCAACTTTAAATTTTCAAAAGATAAGTCTATTTCAACAATCCTTTTCTCCAAGAAGGGCATCCTTTGAGTCAGAAAGAGTAAGCCAAGGACCAAGAGGGAGTGGATCAGAAAGGATAGGCCATAAGCCTTAACGAGCTCCCTCACTACCTGACCTCCGTCTTTATGGATACCTTTTTAAAACCGAGCTTCTTTAAGATGTCTAAAACATCCACCAGGCTTTGGACCACTGCCTTTCTGTCGGATAGCACATGCACCTGATAATCTCTTTGGTACTTTTCAAGCTCCTTTTCAAGCTCCAGAAGAGAAACCGCCTTGCCCTCAAAGAAGATTAAGCCTTCCTTTGTTATGGTTATAGGAAGCCCTTTTAAATCTTGCTCGGAGCTTGTTCTTGCTTGCGGTAGCTGAACAGGAATATTTCCCTGCACTACAAAGGTGGCAGTAATAAGCACTATAGTTAGTAGCACCAGCATTATATCCACCAAAGGGATCACGTTTATGGAACTAAACTCTTTGTCCTCCATTCTTTGCCTCCCACAAAAGAAGAAGATTCTTTACTTTTTTGAGAAGCATGTTGTAAAGCACCGATGATGGAATGGCAACCAAAAGTCCTACAGCGGTAGCCTTCAAAGCCAAAGCCAAACCCACCATAACCTTTTTTGTATCCACAAAGCCCTCTTC
>CAZZKD010000198.1:0-5133 GCA_964655095.1 uncultured Thermocrinis sp. | reverse complement strand
TAAGGTTGGAAAAGATTGGTTTTAAAAAACTTTTTGAACTAGTGTTAAATTCTCCAAATGTTTCTATAGTGCTAACAGACAAAAGCGGTATCATTAGGTTTGTGAACGAGACCTTTGAGAAGATCACCGGATTCAGTGCATTTGAAGCTATAAACAGAAAGGTATCTATTTTAAAATCTGGCCGCCATTCCAAAGAATTTTACAAAGAGCTTTGGGATACGATTTTGGCAGGAAAGGTTTGGAATGGGACTTTCATAAACAGGAAAAAGAATGGAAAGATTTATTATGAAAGAAAGACTATAATTCCTATAATTAAAAAAGGAGAAATACTAGGATTTTTATCCATAGGATATGAAGTAACGAAAGAAATCAAACTGCAAAAGATTAGATTCCTCTTTGGAGAGATGGTCAGAATAATAAGCACCTGTGAAGATGAGTATGAACTTCTCCAGAAAACGTGCGAGGCTATATACAAAACTGAAGATTACGAACTTGTGTGGATCGCAAAAAGACTAAACAGTTCCGTAGGTGTAGTTTATGCCTATGGATTTGTGGAGTATTTAAAGGATTTGGAAATAAACCTTGAAGATCAAGGCTCTTCTCCAGACAATCCTATCAAAAGGGCCTTTTTAACAGGCAGGATATCGAAAATTAACAATCTTGATGAAATACCGCAAGCCAGTTGGAAAGATAAGGCAATCAGTTTTGGTTTTAAATCAGCAATCTCTATACCAATAAAGGTAGGAGATAGCGTTAAGTATGTAATTAACCTCTATTCTTCAGAGAAAGAAATCTTTACCGATGATGTGCTTGGGATTTTAGAAGAATTAGCTACAAAGCTTGGAGTGGCCCTTGAGAAAATGGTTATGAAGAGAGATATGTTCAAGAAAGAATTTTACGACGGATTAACTGGCTTGCCAAATAGGAAGTTATTTTTGGAAAATATGAAATACAATATAGATTTAGCAAGGAGTTTTCAAAAAAAACTACTCTTGTTAGTCGTAGATATTTTCAATTTCAGCTTAATAAATGCAAACTATGGCGCTAATTTAGGAGATAGAACCCTATTGGCCTTTGCAGAAAAGCTTAAAAGCTTATACCCAGAAGCCCATCTTATTGCAAGGACTGGTCCGGATGAATTTGCAATAGCCATATTTTTAGATAAAGACGTTAAAGATATTCTTCATAGAATAGAAGCTTTAAGAGAAGTGGATGTAAAAGTGGATGATCTAAAAGTTAAATTGTTCACTAACATAGGGGTTGCAGTCTATCCAAAGGATGCGGAAGATGGTAGATCTCTATTTGATAAAGCGATTGTGGCGCTAAAAAAGTGTAAGGAGCAGGGAAGGGGTTGTTATTGTATGTACGATGTTAGTCTGGAAACGGAGTTTAGAACAAGGTTAAGTTTTGAGGATGAAATTTCCTTGGCCTTGGAAAGGGGAGAGTTTTTACTTTATTACCAACCCATTGCAGATATCAAGAGTTTAAAACTATCTGGCGTTGAGGCGCTCATCCGTTGGTTTTCTCCAAAAAGAGGTTTTGTCTCTCCTGCCACCTTTATCCCTATAGCTGAATCCATGAACCTAATGAGAGATATAGATAAATTTGTTTTGAAGAGTGTGCGAGATTTTTTGTATAGGCTGAAGAATTCAGGCTATAGCATACCAAGTATCAGTATAAACCTAACTCCTTCCAATTTTGACCTTCTAGAAGAATTTTTTGAAGACAAGTTTTTTATAAGATGTATAAACATAGAAATAACGGAGAGGGAAGTGTTTGAAGTTCTTAAGTACGAAAAAGTGCTAAGTGACTTTTTGAAATTGGGTGGTAGCTTATCCATAGATGACTTTGGCACTGGTTATTCATCCCTCTCTTATCTTTCAGAGCTACCAGTTCGGTGCGTTAAGATTGACATTTCTTTTGTAAAGAAGATGCTTGAAGATGAAAAGGCCAAAAAAATTGTTGAAGCTATAATAGAAATTTCTAAGACCTTTGGTATAGAAAGCGTGGCAGAGGGCGTGGAGACAGAGGAACAGTATAATTTGCTTAAAAAACTCGGTTGTAACAAACTCCAAGGGTATTTCTACTCTCCACCTTTGAAGGAAGAAGAATTAGTTGAAAAATTTCTCAAGCCTAAAGCTTAAAATGTATAAACCATGAAGTTTGTTTTGGCTTTCTTTATTTTGATAAGCTTGAGTTTTTCCAAAGAATCTCTGGTAGCCACCACTTATCCAATTTACTATCCTTTGGTGTATTTAGCGGGAGAGATTTATAAAGTGCAGGTGCTGATAACTGCAAAAGCAGATATTCATCATTACGAGCTTAAACCAAAGGATCGTAAGGCTTTGAAGGATGCAAAAGCGGTATTTACTCTTGGACTGGAAAGTTGGGAAAAAAGGCTACCAGTGGAAAAAAGCAAACTCTATTTTTTACACCAAGGTATTGAACTAATAACCGAAGGTAAGCACAAGGATCCCCACCTTTGGATGTCTCCAAGGTCCTATCAGAAACTGGTGGATAATATCTTCAAGGCACTGGTGGATATGGATCCCAACAACAGAGAACTTTATCAAAAAAGGTATGAAGAGTTTTCCAAGAAACTTAAAGAGCTGGATGGGGAATTTGGTAAAGTGCTGTCTGAATGCAAGAGCAGATGGCTTGTTTCCACGCACCATTCTTTAAGCTACCTTGCAAAGGATTACGGCCTTAAGGCGGTTGGTATCAAAGGAATCCACGCGGAAGAGGAACCCAAACCTTCCGAAATACTCAATCTCATCAAACTGATGAAAAGAGAATCTATAAAAGCGATTTTTGTGGAAGAGGGCTACAGCGACAATGTTGCCAAAAAACTTTCCCAAGACACGGGGGCAAGCATATACAGGATAAACACATCCCTGTATCCTACCAACCCAAAGGACGATTACTTTTCCATAATGTATAGAAACCTACAATCTTTGGCAGAGGCCTTAGGGTGCAGGAGGTAATAAGGGTAGAGAACTTAAGGTTTAGATACAAAAAGGAAGAGCCTCTTATAGAAGACCTCAGCTTTTCTGTTTACAAAGGAGAGTTCTTTTGCGTAGTGGGTCCAAACGGTTGTGGTAAGACCACCCTCCTTAAGCTCCTTTTGGGTTTCCTAAAGCCCCATAGTGGGAGGATTTATGTCTTTGGAGAAGACCTCAAAAGCTTTAATCGTTGGGAGAAGGTAGGTTATGTGCCTCAGAGGTTTAGCGTGGAGAGGTTTTGGACTGGGACGGTGGAGGAGCTTTTTAGAAAGGTCGCAAAGAAGGAAAAGGTTGGTTGGATTATAGCCTTTTTGCACCTTGAGGGCCTGTTAAAGAAGCAGTTTGCTAAGCTTTCTGGTGGAGAACAGCAGAAGGTGCTTTTGGCTTTGGCTCTTACCAAAAACCCAGACCTTCTAATTTTGGATGAGCCTCTAACAGGTTTGGACATACACGCTCAGGAACACATAGAAAACACCCTCAGGGAGATTGCCAAGGATAGGACGGTGGTAGTGGTTTCTCACGATATTGGCTTTGTTTTGCGAAATGCCGATAGGATGCTCTGCCTTGGTATGCAAGAGTATAAAATAACCTATCCTGAGCAATTTACCAAGCTCATAAGGGAACTTTATGGACTTCATTGAGAACCTCGGGCTTATCTATCAAGGCATCTTAGCAGGTATCTTTATAGCGCTATCTTGCTCTATGGTGGGAGTGTATCTTCTTATGAGAAGACTTTCTATGCTTGGCGCTGGTATATCCCATTCAGCTTTTGGTGGTATAGCACTGTCTTTTCTATTCGGAGTAGAACCCACTATCTTTACTCTGATTTACACCGCTCTGGTGTCTTTTTTTATTCAGTTCATGATGGAGAGGAAAAATCTGCCCTCAGACACTATTTTGTCCCTCTTCTTTTCCTTTGGCACAGCCCTTGCGGTAATAATCCTCTCCTTAAGCGGTAGTTTGGGTCAGGAAATATACTCTTACCTTTTTGGAAGTATCCTAACAGTTTCAGAAATAGAGTTATACTTAAGCTTTGCAATTTTTATTCTATCTTTACTTGTCTTTAAACTAAAGTACGATGACCTATTTTTGGTTCTATTTAATGAGGAGATAGCAAGGTTAAGGGGTATAAACACCAGCTTTTTGAACTATATGTTTGTATTGTTAGCGGGTATAAACATCGTTCTTTCAATAAAGGTGGCTGGGCTTTTGCTTTCTGCATCCTTTGTAGCTCTTCCCTCTATGACCGCACTGCTGATAGCGAACTCCTTCTTTCAAACTTTTTTGCTTTCTGCTATGTTTGCATTCTTATCCGTAATCTTTGGTATTTTTGTTTCTCTGATCTACAACATACCTCCCAGTGGGTCCATAGTTATGATCATGGTTCTTCTTTTCCTATTATCCTTTGCTATCTATACCGTAAAGACACGCAAAGGGCTTTAGAGAAATCTCAATTTTATTGACATATTGCGAAAGCGGTGTTTTGTAAAGGGGATGTATAAGGTGGGGAGCTATCTCCAAAAGGGGGATCAAAACAAAATCCCTTTCTAAGAGATGGGGATGGGGAATTTTCAAAAAGCTAAGCATTATTATGTGGTCTTCGTAAAGCAGGATGTCTATGTCTATTTCCCGAGGTCCCCATCTACCCCTGTCCTTTCTTCCAAGAAGAATTTCCGACTTCTTTACCCGGTGAAGCAGTTCTACGGGCCTTAGGTTGGTTTCTACCATTACCACGCTGTTTAGAAAGCTCGGCTGATCTTTAACACCCCAAGGCTGGCTCTCATACACCGTGGAACACTTTAGAATTTTTCCGTAATTTTCTATATGGTCTAAGGCCTTTAGGATGTAGTTTAAGCGGTCCCCTACATTACTTCCCAAGCCCAAAAAACACAAAGCCAAATTTCAACTCCTCCTTGTGAGAATATATTATTTTTTATGATCAAATGGATTCTCTATCTTTTGGTAGCCTTTCTCATAATAGACCATCTTTGGATTCACTACGGCGGGCCATTTATAGAAAAATTGAGAGGTGAATACAGAGAGGAGTTAAAAAAAGCTGTTTCTGATGAGCAGGCGATAGAAGTGCAAAAAGCATACAAGCAAAGTATTTTGGATAAAATTTGGGAAAGTA
>CAZZKD010000197.1:0-3578 GCA_964655095.1 uncultured Thermocrinis sp. | reverse complement strand
CTGTTTATGGAAGAATTACCTCAACCTTAGGTTGGAGGAAAAATCCTTTTGGGAAGGGATACGAGTTTCACACTGGCATTGACATAGAAGCTCCTACGGGTGCAAAAGTTAGGGCGACCGCAGACGGTGTGGTGGATTTTGTAGGATGGTATGGGGAATACGGAAATACAGTTATACTCAAACATTCTTCGGGCTATACCACCCTGTATGCCCATTTATCAAAGATTGAGGTAAAGCCAGGTCAAGAGGTTAAAGCTGGTCAGGTTTTGGGAAGGGTTGGCTCTACAGGCAGAAGCACAGGACCCCATCTTCATTACGAGGTTAGGCTAAACGGAAAGCATTTGAACCCTTCAAGTTTTCTGGTTTTAAAATAGTTGAAAGGTAGTTTGAAATGTTTGGTGGAAAAAAAAGGGACCTCGTGGATCAGGAAATTAAAACTCTGATAAGTGCAGGAACGATTTTTGAGGGCAACATTACAGTCCCGGAAGGGATTACACGAATAGACGGGAAAATTGTGGGAAACATTAACGGCAATGGCTGTGTCATAATAGGGGAAAGCGGAAGTGTGAAGGGAGACCTAAGCGTGGATAGTTTAATCGCATACGGAGAGGTTTCGGGAAATATAAAGGCAAGAAGTGTAGAGCTAAAGAATGGTTCTAAGGTTTTGGGCAACCTTGAAGTTTCCGAGCTTTATGTGGAGAAGGGGGCGATCTACAACGTCGAGTGCAGAATGGTAGAAGGTTTTAAGGAAAACCCTTAGTGTTTTACATAAAGCACATCTGAAATTAAGCACACTCCACCGTATTTTTTCAGATAAGGGACAATGTCTTTGGCTATCTCTTCCGCTATTTTCTCTTCGCAAACAGTAAAGATATAGCTGTTTTTAAAAGTATCTGTGATCTCATCCCCCCTCATCAATCCTCTTTCACCAAGCCCAAGGGCATCCTCTATAACCGTGTAACCTTTCACACCTTTACTTTCCAAAAATTCCAAAATTCTCTTCAGGTAAGGCTTGTTTACCACAATCTCTACTTTCTTTTGTGCAATCATACCTTACCCCCATATAAGGCTAATCAATTGATAGTATAAAGGAATACCTATGGTAATGTTAAAGGGGAAAGTTAAGGCTAAGCTCATGGTAACATAAAAACTTGGGTTTGCTTCTGGAAGAGAAAGTCTCATTGCTGCGGGCACCGCTATATAGGATGCACTTGCACATAGCAAAGAAAACATAAAGGCATCTCCTTTAGAAAACCCTAAAAGCTTTGCCAGTAATATCGCAACTGCTGCGTTGAAAATAGGAAAAAGAATACCAAAGGCTACTAAAAATCTACCTACTTTCTTTATCGTGCCCATCTGCCTTGCGGCTACTATCCCCATGTCAAGCAGAAAGAAAGCTAACATAGGTTTAAAAAGGTTTCCAAAAAAGGGCTCCATACTTTTCCAGCCCTTTTCTCCTACAAGAATGCCCACAAGAAAGGAGCCCATAAGCAAGAAAACTGAACCGTTAAAAAATGCTTCTCTGAATATTTCCTTCCAGTTTGCCCTTTCTTCGCCATTTTGATTTTTAGCAAGCAAAGAAACAAGCAATAAACCCACTATTATGGCTGGTGACTCCATAAGGGCCATTGCCGCCACCATGTATCCACCATAACTTTCTCCCAAAGAGTTAAGAAAGGCTCCACCTGTTATAAAGGTAACCGCACTTATAGAGCCATAGGTAGCCGCTATCGCAGCGGCATTATACACATCAAGCTTTAACCTAAGTATGAAAAAGCCGTATATTGGAACCGCCACTGCCATAAACACAGCAGAAAGTAGAACCAATAAAACATAAAGACTTAGACTGCTTTGGGCTATCTTATGACCGCCCTGCAAACCTATGGATATTAAAAGGAAGAGAGAGAAGAACTTAGGTAAAGGTTGTGGAATATCAAGGTCAGACTTTACAAAAACCGCAAGCATACCCAAAAAGAAAAACAGTATGGGAGGGTTGAGTATGTTCTGAAGCACAAGCTCTAAGCTCATGATCCTACAACTTTATACGAATGGGTGCGGGAGTTTTTGATATGAATACTAAAAAACTTTTACCTTTGTAGTTGGGAAGCTCATTTCCAAAGTCAAAGTATCCAAAGCTGTAATTTACAAGCACAGGATAGGGTGCGTGCTTTATCCTAATTATTCCCTTTGCCCTTACAACTTCCTCAGGTAGCTCTTGGAACATCCTTTGCAGTTCCTCGTATTCAATAGGCTCTTCGTAGTATTGCACGCTTTGGTAGTACGAATGGTGGTGATGATGATCACCTTGTGAAATTTCAAGTAGATCGTTCAAAGAGTAGGATCCTGCGAAAAATTCCTCCGGAAGTATGCCATAAGCGGTCTTATAAATGCTAAGCCTACTGTAAACTTTCTCTCCGGTAAAAGTATTTCTTAGTGCGTAAGTTTCCCAAATACTTCTAACTTCTTCTTCCAAATTTTGAAGCTCTTCCTGAGAAACAAGATCCACTTTGTTTATAACCACCACGTTGGATCCACCGATCTGATAAAGGGCTGTATGGTCCTGTTTGTATTTGTGAAAGTTTTTAGCGTCTATTACGCAGATTATGGCTTCCAAAGAGCATCCTAAGCTTTTGAGACTGAAGGCTACAGGAAAGGGCTCAGCGGATCCAGAAGTTTCCACCAAAATAACCTCCGGGCTATACTTTTCCCTTATTTCCGATAAAGCTTTTTCAAACTCTGCATGCAAAGTACAGCATATACACCCTTCCGGCAGTTCTACCACGCTTGAATATACATTTTCAAGCACTTTGCCATCTACGCCAACTTCTCCAAACTCATTTACTATAACCGCTACCTTTTTATCTTTGAAATGCTTCCTTGCGGAGTTTAAAAGCAGTGTGGTTTTTCCACTTCCCAAAAAACCTGTTATTACAAAGGCGGGAATCGTCATTCTCCACCGTATTCTACCGAGTCTATCTCCTCCAAAAATTGCTCAATCTGAAAGGTTACGAAGTTGGCAAGGTCCTTTACGTCTTTTTCCCAGTATTCCTTGTCTATGTCTATTCTCTTTTCGTGCACGCTGTGCTCTTCAACTACGTATCTAAGGATTAGGTAAGGAACTCCACAGGATTCATCAAAGCAAACTTCCAGATCCACATCAGGATTTGCCATGTTTCTTTCCACTTCTTCAGCCAACTGTTCAAACTTTTTCTTCAACTGCTCTTCCATGCTTTAGTCCCCCGAAGTCATCATAACCATCTGTATGCAGTTTCTCTTTAGAAGGTCAGAACATACATAAACGCATATGGCACAGCCTTTACATCTTGAATAATTTACCCACGCGGTGTGCTTAGAACTTTCATACATAAGAGTGTTTGGCTCAGGACAAAAGAGCACACACTGCTTGCAGTTATACTTTGCACATTCAGCCTCATTTACCTCCGCCACATAGTACATACCTCAGGCCACCTCCAATGAGTGTTAACGTGTGTAAGCTTCCTCCTCTACCCAACCCCTTTCTTCTGTAATCCTAAATGCCTCCCTTATGACCTGCATATTCTTTTCAAGCAGTTCCATTT
>CAZZKD010000196.1:0-1569 GCA_964655095.1 uncultured Thermocrinis sp. | reverse complement strand
TTTGATTAAAGGTATGGCTACCTATAAAAAAGGGGACGTAATACTGGAAATGTATAAAGTTGTGGACTTGATAGGTATAGGTGCCTTCGGAGAGGTCTATAAAGTTGAAGTATTGAAAGGAAGATACTATAGACAACTTATGGCTCTTAAGGTGGCTAAGGATCCGGCCCTACTCCTTTATCTTTGGAAAGAGGCACAAACACATATACTTTTTAACCATCCTCATATTCTGAAGATGCAAAGCTACCTTTACAAGAAAGATAGGGGCGAGCTGTTTTTACTATACGAACTTATGGATGTGGGAAATCTAAAACACTACATAAACACCTTTGGAGTGCTTTCGGAAGATCAAGCCTTGAAAATAATATTTCAAGTAGGCAAAGGGTTGGAGTTCTTACACAGCAGAGGCTATATACATGGGGATGTAAAGCCGGAAAACATCTTTGGGAAAAAAGTTATGAAAAGTATATTGTGGAAGTTGGGAGATTTTAGCCTCCTTAAGACAAGAGGCTATTCTGGAATCATAGATGTAAAGGGCACAATAGGTTACATAGCTCCAGAGGTTTTCAGGAACGAAATTCATAGAAGCAGTGATATATTTTCCCTTGGTTGTGTCCTATACTTTATGCTTGTTGGAAAGTCGCCCTTTGAGGCTCAAAACGAGAGTCAAAAACTTAAAAACAATAAAGAGGTAATCTACACCATGCCAGAGTTTCTGTCGGATAGGACAAAGAGACTCCTAAGTAAGATGTTGGAAAGGAACTATGAGCACAGGTTCAAAACAGCGAGAGAGTTAATAGACTACATGTTAGGAGAAAGATTGATATGAAGTTGCTTAGTTAAGAAGTGTTTAAAATAGATATTGCTATGAAAGTGCTTAGTGGCATGAGACCTACAGGCAAACTTCACTTAGGTCATTACTTTGGGGTTATCAAAAACTGGCTGGAGCTTCAGGAAAAGCACGAGACCTTTTACATGATAGCAGACTGGCATGCGCTAACTACAGGATACAAAAACACGGAGCAAATAAAGGAAAACATAGAGCAGGTAATGATAGATTGGATAGCACTTGGTTTGGACCCAAACAAAAGCACACTTTTCATACAATCCGAAGTAAAGGAAGAGTTAGAACTCTTTCTCATCTTTTCTATGATCACGCCAAAAAGCTGGCTTGAGTGGAATCCAACATACAAAGATATGAAACTAAACCTTCTGAGGATTTCAGACTTAGAGCTTAGTTTTAAAGGGGGATTGAGAGACTTAGTTAAAGAGTTTCTTGCCAAGGTTCCTTACAATATAGTTGATTTTGAAGCTTTTGAAGAGGTGCTTTTAGATGCCATATCTGATACATTTATAAGGGCAGTATTTGATGGTTTTTTGGAGCCCGAGATACTAAGCAGGTTAAACGTTTCACGGAAGGACTTTTACGACACAGACACTTATGGCTTTTTGGGTTATCCAGTTTTGCAGGCGGTGGATATTCTGATATACAAGGCTGAGGCTGTGCCGGTGGGAGAGGATCAGCTTCCGCACATAGAGCTAAGTAGAGAAATTGCCCGAAGGTTCAAT
>CAZZKD010000195.1:0-1988 GCA_964655095.1 uncultured Thermocrinis sp. | reverse complement strand
ATGTTATTTTCTTGAATAAACTTCTTCCTCAGAATTATCTGGGGAGAAGGATAGCCGTGCTTGGCGTGTACAAAAATCTTTATGCTATTGTGTTCAAATTCATCAGTTTTTTTATGATCGCAAACCATAATAGCATCTGGTATAACTTTAAATTCTGTATACTCTTCCAAAAGCTTTTTCAGTATGGATGGAGAATATCCGTTAGCATCAAAGAGGTAAAGGTTTGCCCTTCCTCCCTTTTCTTTTACCCAATTTAAAAACTCGAACATCTCATTTATGACAAAAAGTCCATTGCTGTGTCCTAAAAACTCGTCCAATATTATGTGAAGGTAGTAGTTGTCAATAATCCTATCTGTGGCCAAATCACTTAAATGCTTTGAAGTGCTGTTACCTTTTTCATTTTCGATAACTGCTTGCTGAGTGCAAAGCGCCCATATGATTCTGTTCTTTCCTGCAAGCTTTTTTATTTCCTCCACTGTTTGCTTGAGAATGCCCGCAGAAACACCTACCTCTCTATATACATCTCCCACATTTTCCACCAATTTAGAGCTTCTGGTATTTCTCTCTTTATATACTACCTTTATATCTTCATGAGTTTCACAAAGCTTGGAGAGTACTTGGTCTTCCCTTTTGAGCAATACCTTTCTGGTGGCGGTGTATAAAACTATGTGCTTTCCTTCCATTTTCAGAATAGCTTCTCTTGTTTGGGTTGTTTTGCCACTACCTGCAGAATGCAGAAGACATAAAACTTTTACGCTGTCCTCTCTTTTTAGAAAATCTTCTAAACGTTCCTTTACATCTTTCCTTGCAGAGTCTATACTATCTACCTCTATCACATAAGGTTCAGCTTCTATTTTTCTTATTTTTCCCTCAAGCTCTTCTATCTTCTTAGATGTTTTTTCCAAAAGCCTTTCGTTTCTGACTGCAGTGCCATTTTCCATTTCAGCATATTCCCACCCCTTGTTTTTTATCTCTTCATATATACCCTTTATGAGCTCTCTATAATGGTTGAGTTTTTCTCCATTCCAGTAAAAGCGTGCTGAAAATGGTTCCGCAAGAGGATAAAACAAAGAAATGCTCACCTCCGAAATACTCTTAGTGCCTTCGTTCTCACAAAGATAATCAACTGCGTAAGAGAGCGTTTGAATAAAGCCCTTGATTTCTGGGTATACGTTCTGAAGGCTTAAAAGCTTATCCCCCAAGTTCAGCAGATTTTTTAAAAATCCCCCTAGCCCAATCTCACCCAGGGATAAATTTACTGGTACTCCAGGTGTTCTAAAGGGTATATAGAGTTCCTCAGCACCATCAAGTATATATTTGGCTCTATGTTGCGCCCCTCCGAGTTTTAAGTCAATCACATAAAGAGCTTTATTGTTTATAAAGATCAGATCCGCATTTTCGTACCTGCCTGCTTCGCTACTTTCCTCACCGATCTCATACTTTATAAGTTCTGGGTTCTTTACCTCTTTACCAAAGAATAATCCTTCATAGAAACCTACCAGGAAAATAAAGTAAAGGAGATTTTCTTCCGTGTATTTAAGCTCTAATTCTTTAAGGCTTTCTAAACTGTCTGAGACTTTTTGTTCTAAATTTTTCCATACTAAGATTAAATCCTCCAACTCCTGATAATCTTCATACTTTTGCAAGATGTAATTAAAAACTCCATTTTTCTTAAAATCATCGTAATCTCCGATCTTTCCCTTCAAAAAACCCAGCTTAAATGCACCTTCAAAAACGTGTCCTAAAAACTGCGATTTTTTGCTCCCCATAGCTAAAATTTTATAAAACCCCTTTTCCCTAAAAAATCTGACACGAAAATTTACTAAAATAATAACGCTGAGATGAAGCAAGTTATAGTCATACCATCAAGGCTCAGCTCCACTAGGCTTAGGGAGAAACCGCTCCAGCTTATAAAAGGCAAACCTTTAATAAGGTGGGTAGTGGAGATCGGAAGAGCGTCGTGTAGGGAAAGAGTGCAGATCTCGGCG
>CAZZKD010000194.1:0-1674 GCA_964655095.1 uncultured Thermocrinis sp. | reverse complement strand
TGGTGTTAGTGGTTCTTTGCGTAGAAATGTTATAGAGGGTAATGGTGGTGGAGTTTTGGTTGATGGTGGTGTTGAGATATCCGACAATTTGATATCAAATAATCTTGGTAGGGGAATATATGTTAGTGGAGGTATTAACATATTCAGGAACAGGATAAGTTTAAACGGGGATGATGGAATATATAGTGGTGGGGATTCGCAGATAAAGTATAATGACATAACATACAATGGTGGTGATGGTATAGAGACGGGTGGATTGCCCGTTGTAAATTACAATAATATATTTGGCAATTTTGGATATGACCTCAGGGCTACGAGGGTATCGCCTGATTCAATAAATGCAAGATACAATTGGTGGGGGACAGATGATAGAAACAGGATAATGGAGAGGATATATGATTACTATGACGATGGACAGACGGTAAGGGTTAGGTTTGAGCCCTATTATAGTAGTTTTGTGGAGATGATGCCGGTGAGTGGTTTTAAGGCGGTTGGACTTTCAGGTGGTAGGGTTAGGTTGAGTTGGGATGTTAATCCATTTGCATCAAGATATTTGATATATTGGGATGGTGGGACGGGTGTTATAGATAGTGTAAATGTATGGGTTGAGCTTGATTCAATTCATACAAGTTATGAGGTTGTTTTACCCGATGGTAGGTATAAGTTTGGGATTGTGAGTTTAAGTTATGATGGTAGGAGTTCTTTTATGGTTATTGATTCAGTTATAGCAGATGGGACGGCTCCGAGGTTGATATATGCGTTTGGAGTAAGTGGTGATAGCACTATAAGTGTAAGGTTCAGTGAGGCGGTTGATTATTCAAGTATAGCGGATACTGGGAAATGGTTTTTGAGTTCAGGTTTGAGCGTTAGGGGGGTGGTTTTTCCGAGTTATTTACAGGGAATAAGGGTTGAGTATTACAATGATACGACGAGGGCATCAAGGGTTCGTGTGGATACATTGAGGAGTGGAGTTATGAGTTTTTCTTGGGGTTGGGGTTCACCTGGGAGCGGGATTAATAGTGATTACTTTAGCGTTGTGTATAGCGGATATGTTTTTATTCCAACAAGTGGTAGTTATGAGTTTAGTTTTGATAAGGATGTTGATAGTCGCTTTATCGTTACGATTGATGATACACTTCTTTTTGACTATTCTTGGACATATTCAGGTAGTGGTGTGAGGAATTTAAGTGCTGGATATCATAAGATAAGGGTTGAATATATTGAATATTATGATGCAGCATATTTTACACTTTATTGGCGTGGTCCATCTTGGACAAGTGAGACATTGCCTATTAGAGCTTTTTCACTTGGTTTGTCAAGTGAGTTTACGCTTATTTTATCATCTAGGTTACCATTGTCGGATAGTTTGGTTAGTATAAGTGTAAGTGCTGTTAGGGATTTATACGGCAATGAGTCGGGGGATTTAAGGTATGATTTTTATCCTGATGATGGGAATGAAAATCCTGTTGTTGAGATATTAAGTGGGTATGTTGAAGCAAGTTCTGATATAAGGATAGATTACAGGATAAGTGATGTTGAGGGGGATGTTGTTAGGATAAGGGTTGAGTATAGCGTTGATGATGGTAATAATTGGAGGGTTGCAAGTTTATTTGGGGATACATCCAACATAGTTAGGGATAGATATGTTGGATATTTTGTTTGGCGTAGTTTTGA
>CAZZKD010000193.1:0-3674 GCA_964655095.1 uncultured Thermocrinis sp. | reverse complement strand
TTGTCTCCCAATGCTTTAAACAATCGTGCATAATTATGACTTTGTGCAATTACATAATTATGACTTTAAGACGCAAGAAGAACCACAACTAAAAGAATTAGACGAATACCCTTTAAGGAAACCACACCATATTCAGTTGCCAATTTGACATGGGTCCCCTTTGGACCCACAGACTTATTAAAAATTATAACACAACGCAGGGTAAAATGTGTGGTGTTTGAAGAACTTTTATGGCTGAAAAACTACAAAGGTTTTTCTTCTACCTTTTACTTTGCTTGCTGGTATATCGTCCCCTCTCAACAGCTTTTGGTATGCTTCTATTTTTGTTGGACCTTTTAAAGCAAAGATTACCACGCAAGAAAGATTTAAATACTCGTAGCTTAGAGAAACTCTTTGTGTTCCATCGGGTGCTGAAGAAATACATACCTTTTCGGTAACTTTCTTACACTCTGCCTTTGGAAACAAAGAAGCGGTATGTCCGTCCTCTCCCACTCCCAAAAGGGCTATGTCCAAACTTTCTGGCAAGAGCTTTGAATACTCCACGCAAGCCCTATCTATGGGAAGGCTTGTATCCACCGGATAAAGCTTAGCCTTTTCTCCCAGGTTTTCTTTTATGTTCTTGTAATTGCTTTTGTCAGAGTCCAGCGGAACATACCTTTCGTCCGTTAAAAAGAAAGAGAACTTTTCCCAAGGCAAGTTTTGTTTTGAAAGAAGCCTGTAAAATTCCATAGGTGTTTTACCGCCTGCCAGTGCGATGTTTATTTGGTCCTTTCTTCTGAGGAAAACATTAGAAAGCCTAAGGAATAGCAAAAGTAATCTTTTCTCCATCTACAGGATCCAACTTCTACGGTCCTTTTCCATAAGCTTTATGGCACCGTTGGGGATAGTAGCTTCCTTATAGACCTCCAGCTCCTGTTCAGAAAGCAAGGGTTCCACCTTTTCCCACATTACCTCTATCTCGTCCGCTCTTATGAAAAGGCTTTGATCCGAGTCCAGTATGTCCTCAAGTAAGGTCTCATAAGCTTCTGGCAAAGGTTGTCCTATGGATTCTTCTATGTTATATTCCATGACGGTTTCTATTGGACATGCTATAAACTTGCCCGTAGGTGGTCTTAGTTCAAAGGCTATGCTTAGGCTGTTCTTTGGTGCTACCTGAAAGGTTATGCGATTTTGCTTTGGCGCACAGTCCAACAAAGAGACAAAACTTTTTGGGATTTCTTTAAACACCACTGTAATTTGGGTGAGCTTTTTGCTAAGCTTTTTCCCAGTCATAAGATAAAAAGGCACACCTTGCCATCTTAGGTTTTCAATGTAAGCTTTAACTGCCACAAAAGTTTCTGTGCGAGAGCCTTCCTTGGGATATCCTTCATACTGTCCTTTAACGAACTCGGATATGTCTAAACTTCTCAAAACTTTAACCTTTTCGTCCCTTATAAACTGGGGAGTCATAAGACAGGGAGGCTCCATAGCAGTAAAGGCAAGCATTTGAAGTAGATGGTTTTGTAGCATGTCCCTTACAGCCCCTACTTTATCATAGAAGTCTATTCTGTTTCCTACATCCACATCCTCTATTGCCACTATCTGCACATGGTCAATAAAGTTTTTGTTCCATACCCCCTCAAATATGGTGTTAGAAAACCTAAGGGAGAAGATGTTCTGGACAGTGTCTTTTCCCAAAAAGTGGTCTATTCTGTATATTTCTTCTTCTATGAAGTATCTGTAAAGAAGATTGTTTAACTTTTGGGCAGAGCTTAGATCAAAGCCAAAGGGTTTTTCCACCACCAGCTTTCTAGGATTGGAAAAGTTTCTCAGCAGTCTTCCAAGGTTTAGTATGGTCTGCTCATAAAGGAATGGCGAAAGGGACAGATAAAATATGAGCTCGTATCCACTAAGCCCTTCCAAAACCTGACCCAATCTTAGATAATCTTCCCACTTTGAGACATCAAAGGGAATGAAGTTGCAAAAAATTCTAAAGTCTGGGTCCAAATTACAGGCTATAGTTTCCCACTCCTCGCTTTTGGAACGTGCCAATGAATAAACTACCTTTAAGTCATCTCTGTTTTTTCTAATTTTTGCAAGTGCAGGCAGAAGTTTTTTCTTTGCCAAGTCTCCGGTACCACCTAAGATGAAGATTGCCTTAGGTCTATTCATGCTTCTTTATGCTGTGTCTTCCAAACTGGTATCTCAAAACCGCCAAAAGTCTGTCCCTAAAAGAGTTTTCTTGTCTGGATCTGAAGCGCATGAAAAGTGAAAGGGCTATAACTGGCACAGGCACTCCCAAATCCACAGCTTCCAAAGTGGTCCATCTACCTTCTCCAGTATCTTCTACGTAGGGCTTTATGTTTTCAAGCTCTCCAAATTCCTCAAAGGATTTTTGGACAAGTTCCATAAGCCAAGACCTTATAACGCTTCCCGTGTTGTAAATTCTTGCCACTTCCTTAAGGTCGTAATTAAAACCACTCTCTTTTAGCAGTTCAAAGCCTTCTCCTATAGCTTCCATTATGGCATACTCTATGCCGTTATGAACCATCTTAGCAAAGTGTCCCGCTCCAGAAGGACCAAGGTAGGCATAACCCCTTCCTTCGTAAGAAAGGTCCTTCAACATAGGTTCCACAAACTCAAAAGCGTCTTTGTCCCCTCCCACCATAATACAGTATCCCAGCTCCTCTCCATACACTCCACCGCTTACCCCCACGTCCAAAAAGTAAATCCCTTTGCTTTTTAGCTCTTCATACCTTCTTTGTGAATCTTTGTAGTAAGAGTTTCCACCGTCTATTAGAATGTCTTCTTTGTCAAGGTATGGCACGATCTCTTTTATTGCTTCATCTACCACACCGTGAGGAACCATAAGCCAAACCACCTTTCTTCCCTCAAAGAACTCTTTCACATAGGACAAACTATCAAAAACTGAGAAATATCCACTTGCCTCTTCCCTACTCTTCTGATTTACATCAAAGCCCCCGACCTTGTGTCCAAACCTAACAAGCCTCCTCCCTATTCCTTGCCCCATCCTACCAAGACCTACTATGAAAATCTCTCCCATAATACCAAAAATTTTATCAAAACGTGAGCTTTGTCATCTTTTTTCTGATGAGTAAGTTTATACTTACTAACTTAAGGAGGTGTTGAGGATGGTGTTAAGAAAAGAGGACTTGCCGATGGTTTCCAATGCGATAATGAATGCATTGCACGAGGATGAGCTGGAGATTATAAACGAGCTTCATCAAGCTTGCCAAGAGGGAAACGCAGATGTGGTAGATCAACTGCTCCAGCTTTTAATTCAGGACATAGAGGATCACTTCACAACGGAAGAGGAGTTGATGAGAGAAGCGGAATTTTTTGCCTATCCCATGCACAAAGCAGAACACGACAGCATGAGAAAACGAATAGGCGAACTTTTGGAACGATGGAGAAAGCATAAAGAACCAAAGGAAGTTCAGAAATTTATAGAAGAGGAGTTGGTCTCTTGGCTACTTCTTCATATAGCCAGATGGGATGCTACCACTGCTGAGGCTGTTTGAAAAATCCCTCATTGGGACGTCCCCCCAACCTCTAAGGGAACTAACCTTCTCCTCACCCTGTCCCACAAGGCTTCCACCAATAAAGGCTTCAGAGGAGAAAGGTCCCTAGATCGGAAGAGCGGTTCAGCAGGAATGCCGAGACCGATCTCGTAT
>CAZZKD010000192.1:0-6261 GCA_964655095.1 uncultured Thermocrinis sp. | reverse complement strand
AGAGCTTACAGGAAAGGTGTGCTCATCAAAAAACCAGAAGCCTTTGAAAAAAGGATAGACATACTTCTTATGGACAAAACCGGAACCCTTACTGAGGGGAAACCAAAGGTAAGCAAAACAAACATTTCCCAAAAGCACTTAGACATTGCATACAGCCTATCTTTAAAGTCTAATCATCCATACTCAGTAGCCATAAGGGAATATTGTAAAAGCTTGGGTGCTAAGGAGGTTCCCTTGCAAAACTGCAAAGAGGAAGTGGGCGTGGGGGTCTTGTGTGATGGATACATGCTTGGAAGAGGGGAAGGAGGAAAGACGGTGTTAGCCAAAGATGGCAAGACCTTAGCTGAATTTCACTTTGAGGAAAACATAAGGGAAGGGGTAAGGGAAGTTTTGGAATTTCTGAAGAAAAGGAAAGTTGAGGTAATTCTGGTAAGTGGAGATGAGGAGGAAAGGGTAAAAAAGGTGTCAGAGCTTCTTGGAATAGAAAAATGGTATGCTAAGATGAAGCCCGAACAAAAGCTTAGCGTACTTTCCGAACTACAAAGCAAAGGATACAAGGTAGGTATGGTAGGAGATGGTATAAACGATGCTCCTGTGCTAGCAAAGGCTGACCTGTCTTTTGCAATAGGTTCTGGTACAGATGTGGCAAAGTTTTCCACAGACATAGTGCTAAACTCAGGCTTTGTGGGCATAAAAGAATTTTTTGCACTAAGTGAGGTGGTAAGAAAAAGAATAAAGGAAAACCTCCTTTGGGCTTTCGGATACAACATACTGGCTATTCCTATCGCAAGCGGTGTATTTTATCCACACTTTTTTATAAAGCCTGAGTTTGCAGGCTTGCTTATGGCTCTCTCTTCTTTAAGCGTTGTCATAAACTCTCTGCGTAGGTAGGAATATTATCTTACTTATGGAACTTTTAAAAAATTTTTACTCCTACTTGGCTGAAATAATCCCCTTTTTCATACTGGCTGTCTTCATAAGTGCCCTACTTAAAACCACAGTAAAACCCTCTTTGTTTTTGAAGATCCTGTCCAACAGAGTGTATGCTCCCGTATTGACTGCCCTATTGGGTGGAGTTATGCCTTTGTGCTCTTGCTCTATGATACCCTTGGCAAATTTTATAAACAGCTATTCTAAGGGTTATGGGCCGGTTATTGCCTTTCTTGTAACCGCTCCAACCCTTTCGCCTGTTATATTACTCTTAACTTACGGTTTGTTTGGATGGGAGGTGTCCCTTTACAGGCTGTTTGCCTCTCTCCTTTTTGCCCTATCCTTGGCCCTAATTGCAGATCATATGCATAAAAAACCCATAACTCTAAGGCTAAGTAGCTACACTGAAAAACCTAAAAAGATATCTACGTTTTTTGAAGGTTTGAAGGACCAACTACCCGTGGTTAAGTATCTGCTCATTGGAATATTCATAGCCTCAATCATGAAAACTTACATACCTCCCCAGCTTACTGCCAGCATCTCCCAAAGTCCGCTTGTTTATCCTCTTATATCCTTAGTAGCAATACCGATCTACGTGTGCTCTGGAGAGGATGTAGTTTTGGGGAAAGCTATCTTAGATGTAGGATTTACCACAGGCCAAGCTATGACCTTTATGCTATCAAGCAGTGGTGTTTGTTTACCAACAATCTTTGCGGTTATGTCTTTTCTCCCAAAGAGAATAGTTGTGCTCTATACCACAGGATGGTTTTTGTTTTCTATCATGACCGGTTTTGCTTACGATATACTTTTCTATAGATAAGCATTAAAATACTTAAAAGGAGGGAACAATGGACAGGTATTCACAAATTCTTCAGGAGCTAATAAGAAACACAGGGCTTGAAGGTGCTTCCTTGGTTTCTGCAGACGGTTTGCCTATATCTTCAGTTCTAAAGCCGGGTATGGAAGAAGACAGGATAGCTGCCATGAGCGCCGCTATTCTATCCTTAGGTGAAAGGGTGGCAGAAGAGCTAGCTAAGGGAAATCTTGAGCAGATAACCATAAAAGGGCAGAATGGGTATGTAATAATGACAGGAGTTGGTACAGAAGCAGTTATGGTAGTTCTGGCGGACAATAGCGCTAAATTGGGACTTTTGTTAATGGAGATAAAGAAAGCTCAAGAAAAGCTAAAAACTCTACTCTAAGGTTGAAGTATAATGGCTTTAACAGGAGACCTGAAAACTTTTAATTTTGTGGATATATTTCAAGTCATTGGTAGAGATAAGAAGAGTGGTATTCTTTTTATAGAATGGAAGGACTTAACCTGCGCATACTATGTGAAAGAAGGGGAAATAATTTTCTCCAGACCTGTGGATAAAGTCTACAGGGTATATGCCGATAAGGATTTTGAGTTATTGCTGAACAAATTGCGTATGAGCCCAGATAGATTACCCAGGACTGTGGAGCGGTTTTTAATCTCCAAGCTTAGTATGAAGGAGGGCATATTTTCTTTTACCCCAGGGTTTATAAAGTACAGTTCAGAATATCCCATAGAGTATCCTATGGAGTACCTTATCGTTCTTGCTTCTAGACATTTAACTCCAGAAGAGGTTGAGCGCAAAATATCGGATGAAATGTTGCTTTTTGAAAGGGTTCCAGACAAAGAAGAGGTTTTACATAAAGCCAAATTAAACAAGGAAGAGGAAGAGATACTCTCACTTGTAAACGGCGATAAGACTGTTCTGCAGATAAGACAGTTGGCAAAAAAGAATAGTCTAGTAGTAGATAGGGCTCTGTATGCTTTTTTAGCTCTTGGATTGATAAGGCGTAAGAAAAAAGAGGTTAAGCAAAAACCGGGATCTATAACACTTGAGCTTCTTACCAAAATAATAGAGAAAATAAGAGGCTTATGATGAGGGCAATAAGGAAGATAAAAATAGTAATAGCTGGACCCTTTGCTGCAGGAAAGACCCAGTTTATAAACACAGTAAGCGAGATAAAAACCGTAAGTACTGAAAGAAGAACCCAACAATTAAGTGAAAAGTCTGTTAAGGGTTATACTACAGTTGCGATGGACTTTGGTAAAATACGCATAGATGACGAGCATGAGCTGTATCTTTTTGGAACACCTGGACAGTTTCGATTTGACTTCATGTGGGAGATTTTAGGAGAGGGGGCGCTTGGAATAATTATTCTTGTGGACAGTACAGATCCAACTACCTTCCACGAAGCTAGAAAAATAATAAACTTCTTTCAATCAAGGTTCCCCGTACCTATGGTTGTAGGAGCTAACAAGCAGGATCTACCCAACGCGTGGAGCCCAGAGGATGTAAGGATTGCGCTTGATATAGACGAGGAAGAAGGCATACCTGTAGTTCCCCTATCAGCTGTAAATAAGGATAGTGTAAAAAACGTTTTGCTGATCTTGCTTGAAATAGTTAAATCTAACTTAATGAGCTAATCAAGGAAAGCTTGGAGTTGTGTTCAAAGCTAAATCTTCTTCAAAACCAAACATGATGTTAAAATTCTGCACAGCTTGAGAAGAAGCCCCTTTACCTAAGTTGTCTATAACAGATATAACTTGCAAACATTTAACCCTCTCATCCCAGAAAGGATACAAAAGACACAGATTTGTACCCAGGGCATGTTTTACATGGGGAGGTTCTGAGACTACCCTTACAAACTTCTCATCTTTGTATGTTTCGGTGTAGAGCTTTTTGGCTTCAAGCTCGTTGCAGAAAATAGAAAGGCTTGACAGCATTCCCCTTGAAGTGGGCACTACCACGGGGGAGAACCTCAAGAAGATATCAACTTCCCCAACCTCTTTTATCACACTCTCCATTTCCGGCACATGCCGGTGTTTATCTAAGGAGTAAGCAAAAAAGTCTCCGTACATCTCTGGAAAATGAAAATGCTGGACTGGTTTTCTCCCTGCACCAGAAACGCCTGAAAGGGATGTGATAACTACCTTTTCTATTTTTACCCTCTCTATGATGAGAGGGTACAGCGCCAGAAGTACGGATGTGGGATAACAGCCAGGATTTGCCACAAGCTGAGCGTTTCTTATACGTTCTCTGTATATCTCGGGCAGACCATAAACAGCCCTCTCCAAGATCTCTGGGTATTTATGCTGAAAGCCATAGTATTCTGGGTATATCTGTGGGTTTTTTAGTCTATAAGCGCCGGAGAGGTCTATAACCTTTTTACCCTGATTTAAAAGCTTTGGGACAAGCTCAAGGGATTCCTCATGGGGAAGGCACAAAAAGGCTAAATCGTACTCCTCTTCAGCGTCTGAAGTAATCTTTAGGTTGTCTACTGGCCCTTCGAGGAAGGGGAAAACCTCTTTTAGCCTTTTCCCTGCATAAGATTGGGAAGTAAGACCAACTATTTTTACCCTTGGATGTTTAAGTAGGATGTTTAGAAGTTCTACACCGGTGTATCCAGTAGCTCCATAGATGGCAACTTTTATCTCTTGCTCCATCTGTAGGCTTTTCTTGCCTTCATCAAGCCATACTTCTTGCGCTCTTTCTCTCTTGCATCTCTCATCAAGAGTCCAGCTTTCTTAAGCGTCTGTCTAAAATCTGGATTATATTTCAAAATGGCTTTAGCTATTCCATACATTATGGCTTCAGATTGAGATGATATACCACCACCTTCCACCGTAGCATATATACCAAACTTTCCTTCAAGACCCGTAAGCTTTAGAGGATACAGCACTTTGTAGTATAGGGTTTCCCTTTGAACGTAATCTTTCAAATTGAATTCCTTTTGACTGTCCTTTGCTTTTACTATCTGTTTGTCGGTGTCCCTTACCAACCAAACCCTTGCAATACTTTCTTTCCTTCTTCCTGTACCGTAAAAAGAATTGTCAGGACTTATTGTAAAGTTTTTTAACTGCTTTATCATCCTTCAACCTCCAATTTTTGCGGTTTTTGAGCTATGTATGGATGTTCTTGACCTACGACTATTTTTAATCTCTTTAGCATTCTGTGTCCTAGTTTATTTTTAGGTAGCATTCTTTTGACCGCCAGTCTAACAACTTCTTCCGGTTTGTTCTCCAACATCCACCCTAAGGTCCTTACTTTATGCCCTCCAGGGTAGTTGGTATGAAAGTTATACACCTTCTTTTCCAGCTTATTGCCAGTCACCCTAACCTTTTCCGCATTCACAACTACCACAAAGTCTCCACAATCTACGTCCGGTTGGTAGTAGGGCTTATGCTTCCCCATCAAGATCTTTGCAATCTGACTTGCAAGCCTACCTAAAACCTTTCCTTCCGCATCTACAACCCACCAGTTACGCACCACATCTTCAGGTCTTATCCTGTATGTCTTCATCTTTTCACCTCTCAGAAAAATTTTTAAAGATTAATATTTTATCACAAAGGGCGTTCCTAAATGAAGTTCAGATAGGAACTCTAAAATCTAAACTTTATACCTTGGAGTGATCCAAGCGGACGCGGGGAGCCTATGGCAAGTTTTGAGGGGGAAGGTCTTACCAAGGGACCTTTTTCCTCTTGGGACGGGGTGAGGGGTAGGTTAGTTCCCTTGTTAGCTGAAGGGTGCCCTGTTAGGTTTTTTGAAACAGTTCAAATTCAGATACAGTTTTCTTTCCTCAGATACTGGTTTAACTCTTCTTTGTTGTAAAGTTCATTTTTCACGTATTCTACAGCACAGGCAAGGGTCTTTGGTGGTGCGTACCCTGGTATCCTCAAAACGATTTCTCCTTTAGAATTGTAGAAGATTATGTGAGGATAAGCCCTTACGTTTAACGCTCTGGCTAATTCCTCTTCTGTTGTTTCACCTTCTTTGCCGTCTATCTTATACCTTACTCTAGCATTGCTCTCCGCCAGCAATCTTAAAACATCTACTCCTTCCACTGCACTTTTAAGTTTTGGATTGTTTTTTAGGTCTTTATCCAACTGTTTGCAGTATATACAGCTCTCACTTTCCACTATAAGCATGGCATACTGGGATTTAGGAATAAGGTCTTTAACTTCGGAGGAAGTTTGAACTTCTTTGTTTTGGCAAGACAGTATGAAGAGTATTCCAAGCAAAAGCGCACTTAGGGCAGTCCTTAACATAGTATTAAAAATATACCATAGAGATTAGCTCGTTTATGATATCTCCTTTTTTCATGCTCAGGACTTTTGGTCCAAAGTTCAAAAAACCAAACATAAGAAGGATCTTATCATCTATCAATCTACCTTTTTCGTTGTTCTTGAGGACTTTCATAAGTTTTTTGAGCTCATCTTCCGCTTTTTTTCTATCCAGTTTTCTGTCCTCCATCAGCACTTCTAACATAAGCCTTTCAAGTGGTAAAACCATTTCCAAA
>CAZZKD010000191.1:0-4523 GCA_964655095.1 uncultured Thermocrinis sp. | reverse complement strand
TACACGGAAAAGGAAGAGGAGTTAAAGGAACAACTAAAGAAAGAGACAAACCAATACAAAAGAAATGCCATAAACTCTGAGCTAAAACAAGTTCAGAAAGCAAAAGAGTTGCTTTTAGAAAAACTTAAAAGCCTTCAGGGCGAGCCAAGTTGGGGGAAGGAAGCCGACGGAAGGAATTCCAACTCCTATCAAAGTGCTTGGCGAGTTCTGAAGGTAGCCTTTGTCTTGCCTTTGCTGGGGAAGTTCTTTGTAAGGGACTTCTCTCCCTTAAAGTCTGTTATAATTAAAGGGAAATGGCAAAGGCGGGCAAGTAGGTTAGTTCCCTTAGAGGTTGGGGGGACGTCCCGATGAGGGATTTTCGAACAACCTCAAGGAGGGAAAAATGAAAAAAGAGAGATTAGTAATTTTGTTAGGAACGCTATTGGCTTTGATATTCTTTTACATGGGTTTGAACCAATGGCTTGAACAAAAAACTCCCGCCGAATCTCCACCAGTTGTAGTAAAGCCAGAACCAAAACCCGCGGAAGAAGTTCAACCCGAAGAAGTAAAACCTATGGCTGAAGAAGCAAAACCTCCTGTGCAGGAAGAACCAAGAGCAGAGAAGCAGAAAGAGGATTTAATAGCAAAAAAGATAGAAGAGGAGAAAAAGAAAGAGAGCAAAAAGCAAATGGAGGGTGAAAAAAAGCAGAAACAACCACCCGTTGAGCAAACAAATAACTTAACAGCCCAAGAGGTTCAAGTGGAAAAAGAAAAAAAGGAGCGTGTGATACAAATAGGAGCTTTTATTTCTAAAGAAAACGCAGAGAAGGCGTTAAGCAAGGCTAAAAATATGGGCTATTCGGGAGAGATTGTAAGTGAAGATAAGTTTTACAAGGTGAGAGTAAAGGTGAGAACAGATAATATCAGAGCGGAGCTGAATAAACTAAAGTCTGCTTTTGGGAATGCAATAATTATACGATGAAGCTTCTATCAGCCATTCTCATACTATTTATTTTTTCATGTGCAAATATTCAGCAGGAAAAAGATGCTAAAGGTTGGCAGTATTACTACGACCTAGGCATGTCTTCTTTGTTGGTAAAGAACTATTCGGAGGCTATAACTAACTTCTTTTTGGCTGCTCAGATGGCTCCCAATGAACCTAAGGTGTGGAACTCCTTAGGAATGGCTTATATGGAGGTTATAGAATACGATAAAGCTGAAAACGCTTTTAAAAGGGCATTGGAGGTTGATAAAAAATTTACGGAGGCAAAACTAAACTTAGGAATACTCCACTTTAGGAAGAAAGATTACGAAAGGGCGTTAAAGGAAATTAAGGAAACTCTTGACTATGAGCCCTTTTCTAACAAGCACGTAGCCTTTTACTATTTGGCAAGAATATACAAGGTTTTAGACAACCAAGCTCTTTACTTTGAGAACTTAAAGAAAGCAACTATTTACAACCCTATGTTTTTAGATGCTCAATTTGAACTTGCCAATGCTTACGAAGAAATAGGAGACTACAAATCCGCTCTTGATGTTTACAGGAATCTTGTTAGCAACGGTGTAAATAACCCGCAAATAGAGCTCAACATGGCCTGGCTAATGTTTCACTTAGGAGATTATGAAAATGCTAAGCTTTACGTAAGAAGAATAATAGAGAACAAACAAGCAGAGGCAAGTTTAAAAACACAGGCTTATAATTTGCTTAGCCAAATTTTGATCAAAGAGCAAGAAAGGTTGATCAGCAAGACTAAAGCTCAGGAAGAACTTACAGAAAAGCCAGACTTAGGTCAAAACCCTCAAGATCTTCAGAAAAAGGATATACCTAAGGAAGAGCCAGTCGCTGCAAAAAGTCCTCAGGACAGTCAAACACCAGATATGAGCACCCAGCCCAAAGAAAAGGTTATAAGAATACAATTAGGAGCCTTTTCTTCTGAGGATAGGGCTAAAGTGTGGAAAGAAAAATTGGAAAGAGAGACAGGTGTTAGGGATTTAGTAATTGTGGAACAGCTTGGGATATACAAAGTGCTTTACGGAAATTTCAAAAACAGGGCTGAGGCAGAGTATCACCTAGAGAAACTTAGGACTTACAACGTATACGGTTTTATAGTTCAGGAATGACTATAAACATCCTTTTGTGGAGGGGATTTCTCCTCCAACCAAGGATACCGCCTGTTTCAAAGAAAGGGCAAAGGCTTTAAAGCAAGCTTCTGCTATATGATGAAGTATCCTTCCAGAAAGAACCTTTATATGCAAAGTGCTTCTGGATTCTAAGGCAAAGCCTTTAAAAAACTCCCATATTAACTCAAAGTCAAAGTCTGTGATCTTTCCTCGCAAACCCTGGTCATCGTAAAAGAAAAGGGGTCTGCCAGAGAGGTCTATACTGCAAAGCACCAGAGCTTCATCCATAGGAATTATGCTGTATCCGTATCTTTGAATACCCTTTTTGTCTCCCAAGGCTTCAAGCACCGCCATTCCCAAGGTTATCCCCACATCTTCCACCGTGTGATGATAGGACACGTGTATGTCTCCTTTGGCTTTTAGGTTTAAGTCAAACTTTCCATGTTTGGCAAAGGACTCTACCATGTGAGTTAAAAACCCTATTGGTGTATCCACTTTGAAAATCCCGCTACCATCCAAGTCAATTTCAAGCTCTACCGTTGTTTCTTTGGTTTCCCTTAGAATTTTGGATTTCCTCATCTTTGCTTATTATAATAAATTTCTCTATGCTTGACTTAGAAACTATAAGAAAACAGCCGGATCTGATCAAAGACAGACTGCGATTAAGGAAGGAAGACTATGTAGAGTTCGTGGATAAAATACTTGAGTTTGACGGGAAGAGAAGAGACATTCTAAAAGAGTTAGAATCTCTTCGGGCTGAGAGGAACAGACTAAGCAAGGAGATAGGAAAGCTAAGGTCTCAGGGTCAAAATACGGAAAGCACTGAAGCAAGAGTAAGGGAAATTAGGGAAAAAATAGAAAGGCTTGAGGATGAGCTTTCTGAAGTTGAAGGAAAGCTTAAGAATACTATGCTTCTTTTACCCAATCTGCCACACGAGAAAGTTCCCTTTGGAAAGGACGAGTCAGAAAACGTAGAAATCAGAAAGTGGGGAATACCAAGGGAGTTTGACTTTGAACCAAAGGCTCACTACGAGATAGGAGAAATTCTTAACATCTTGGACTTTGAAAGGGGTGCTAATTTGGCTGGGAGTCGTTTTACAGTTATGTGGGGCTGGGGGGCCAAGTTAGAAAGGGCGCTCATAAACTTCATGCTTGATTTTCATACAAGCAGAGGCTACAAAGAAGTTTGGGTTCCCCATCTTGTGAAACCAGAAATACTTCAGGGCACAGGTCAGCTACCTAAGTTTGAAGAGGAAGTATACAAGTGTGAAAGGGATAACCTTTACCTAATACCTACTGCAGAAGTGCCCCTTACCAATCTCTTTAGAGACCAGATCCTTGAAGAGAAAGACATGCCCATATACCTAACGGCTTACACTCCTTGCTACAGAAGGGAAGCGGGAGCCTACGGAAAGGACATAAGAGGCATAATAAGACAGCATCAGTTTGATAAAGTGGAGCTTGTGAAGATAGTTCATCCAGAGAAGTCAGATGAGGAGTTGGAAAAGCTAACTGCGGATGCGGAGGAGATTTTAAAGTTGCTTGGTCTTCCTTATAGGGTTATTATGCTTTGCACAGGAGATTTAGGTTTTGCTTCTGCCAAGACTTACGACATAGAAGTGTGGTTCCCGTCCCAGAAAAAATACAGAGAAATTTCCTCCTGTTCCAACTGCACTGACTTTCAGGCAAGGCGTATGAATACAAGGTTCAAAGACTCCTCTGGAAAAAACAGATTTGTCCATACTTTGAACGGCTCAGGTCTGGCAGTGGGAAGAACTCTCGCAGCCATACTGGAGAACTACCAGCAAAAGGACGGTTCGGTAGTCATTCCTGAGGTTCTTAGAGACTACCTTAAGGCAGATGTAATAAGACCAGATGGAGTTTGAAGTTAGCAATCTTTCTTCCGAAGAGCTATACAAACTTATAACCGAGTGGGTTGCACCAAGGCCCATAGCTTGGGTATCCACCATAAATAAAAACGGGACTATAAACTTAGCTCCTTTCAGCTTTTTTAACCTTGTGTGCGACGAACCACCGGTGGTTATGCTTTCTATCAGCAAGAGAGAAGATGGAACACGAAAGGATACAGCGAGGAATATTTTAGATGTTGGCGAGTTTGTAGTGAATTTTGCAGAATGGAATCTTTTGGAAAAGGTAAAACTCACAGGAAAAGAGTTCCCACCCTCTGTTAGCGAGCTTGAGCTGGCTGGACTTACTCCCGAACCTTCAAAAAAGGTAAAGCCACCGAGGGTTAAAGAGTCTCCAGCAAGCTTTGAGTGCAAGCTTATAAAGCATATGGAGTTGTTTAATTACGACGTTATATTTGGTGAAGTGGTATTTTTGGTGGTAAGGAAAGAATGCGTTAAGAAGGTAGGAAGAATAGGAGAGAGTTTTTGTAATTGTGTAGCTTGAGGATGGTATAT
>CAZZKD010000190.1:0-2832 GCA_964655095.1 uncultured Thermocrinis sp. | reverse complement strand
ATAACTTTCTTTAAAACGCTTGGCAAGTTAAGGGTGTCAAAAGAAGGAATACTAAATGGTATTACTCTAAAAGCTAATCCAGCAGTTGTTCTTTGTTTGTATACATTGACTCTTAAACGGGCTAAACCTGCGAGTGAGTATGAGGTATCAGCCTCACCGAATTCCTCAAATTCTGCTAATTTTTTCTTGTTGTTGCCGAGTAATTCTTTTATAAAGGCTTCCATTTGACTCTCTTCAATGAGTTTAAAGTTTTCCAAACGCAATAGCTTTTTATTTACCCTAACAATCGGAAGAGAACCAGTTTTCAAGTGTATGTCTGATGCACCAAGCTCAATCGCTTTCTTTATTATCAGTTGTAGCAACCCCCGCTGCCTCCTTAACTTTTTGTTCTATTTCTTTAGCAAGTTCTGGATTTTCTTGGAGAAATTTCTTTGCCTGGTCTTTCCCCTGCCCTAACCTTATTTCTCCGTAACTGTACCAAGCTCCACTTTTTTTAATAACTCCAATCTCTGCTGCAGTATCCACCAAATCGCAGAGCTTACATATCCCCTCACCGTAGATCATGTCAAACTCTGCTTCTCTGAAAGGAGGAGCCAATTTATTTTTTACCACCTTAACTCTCACCCTGCTACCTATCTTGTTTTCACCTTCCTTTGCATCCCCTATCCTTCTTACATCCAAACGCATGTCTGCAAAGAACTTCAGTGCCCTTCCTCCGGGTGTGGTTTCTGGATTTCCAAACATCACCCCTATCTTTTCCCTAAGCTGATTTATGAATATCACAGCTGCGTTGGCATTATGAGCTAAGCTTTTTAACTTTCTCAGTGCCTGAGCCATCAGTCTAGCTTGCTTGCCCACATGAGCTTCTCCTATTTCTCCTTCCAGCTCATCCTTTGGCACTAAAGCAGCTACTGAATCTACAACTATCACATCCACCGCCCCGCTTCTGAGGAGGCTTTCTGCTATTTCTAAAGCCTGTTCTCCGTAGTCTGGTTGTGAGATGTAAAGATTATCCACATCCACGCCAATTTTTTGGGCGTATTTTGGATCAAGAGCGTGCTCTGCATCTATGAATACCGCTATTCCTCCATTCTTCTGAGCTTCTGCTATTACATGCAACGCTAAAGTGGTCTTCCCAGAAGACTCAGGTCCAAAGATCTCTATTATCTTTCCCCTCGGTATGCCGCCTACTCCAGTGGCTATGTCCAAAGAGAGAGAGCCAGTTGATATGGCCTCTACCTTTACCTTTTCCGCATTCTTCAAAGGCATAATAGAACCTTTACCAAACCTCCTTTCAATAGAGGTAAGCACACTCTCCAAAGCCTTTCTTTTTTCTTCCACCTCTTTTTGTTTTACTTCTACCATAGCTTTAAATCTTAATACCTTCCAAGCTAAACTTCAAGTATCCTTGGAACCACAAAAAAGCCATTCTCCCTTTCGGGAGCGTTCATAAGAGCTTTCTCCCGAGGCAAAGGATCTTGGGGAACATCTTCCCTTAGAAGGGTTCCTTCCAGGGGATACTCAAACCCTTCTATTTGTTCTGTCTCCACCTGATTGAGTTGATTGACAAATTCTATAATATCCAACAACTGTTTGCCTAAGGTTTCTCTTTCCTCTTCCGTTAGCTTTAGCTTAGCCAACTGCGCTACCTTTTCAACCACTTCTTTACTTAGCATTCTATAATCTTTATTATAACCTTTCTTTCCCTTGGACCGTCAAACTCCGCCAAGAATATAGATTCCCAAGTTCCAAGCATTAGTTCCCCGCCCTCTATGGGGACTATCCTTGAATTGCCTATGATAGAGCTTCTTATGTGAGCTGCAGAGTTACCTTCCGCATGGGCATAGTTTTTATCGTCCCAAGGTATAAGCTTTTCTAACATATAGGTTATGTCTCTTACCACATCAGGATCTGCTCCTTCGTTTATGAAGACCGCACAGGTGGTGTGGGGCACATAAATCAAACACAACCCAGATTTTACGCCGGACTTTTTTACCTCCTCTTTAACTAAGGGAGTTATGTTAACAATACTTGTTTTTTTCGTAGTCTTTACCCTAAGCAAGCTCATATAGATATTTTAAACACGCACCTTTCGTGTCCCTGTGCAGCGCACTTTGTTTCTTTAACGTCTATTTTTTTCTCCAAAAGCTCGCTCAAAAAACCTGCAAAGAAACCAGCCATTGGCTCGCAGATAGGCTTACTGCTTTTACCTACCGCCTCCACCAATATGGACCCTTCCACTCTTATTTCCTTAGCTTCCACGTCAAACTCAAATACCTCTATAAGCCTAGAAGATTCCGCTATCACGGTAAGCATCTCCAAAGCTTCATCCAACCTATCTGTATATACTCCGTACCTTTCCTTTAGTATCTTTGCCCCCTTTTTCCCTCCATACTCAGCAGCTTTTTTTATCAACTTGTCTATACCAAATGTAGAATACTTGTATATATCTCTATATCCGTCTATTAGTGCGGCTCTATGCACGAGTACAGATTCTCTTTCTATAGCCTCAGCCAGCGCTCTAAACTTGTCCCCCAAAGGCTCCATTCTATACTCCCAAAAAGCTCAAATACATAGTTTATCACAAGATCTTTCCCAATCCCATGCTGTTTTTATTATGTAAGAAAGGTCATCGTATGCAGGTTCCCAACCCACTACTTGTTTTATTTTAGAGGGGTCCGCCACTATTTCTGGTGGGTCTCCCGCTCTTCTTGGTGCGGTAACTACCTTAAAATCCACGCCAGTCACTTTCTTTACAGCCTCTATCACTTCAAGAACAGAGTAACCTTTTCCATAACCTACGTTAAACACCTCACTCTCTCCACCGCTCAT
>CAZZKD010000189.1:0-4581 GCA_964655095.1 uncultured Thermocrinis sp. | reverse complement strand
TACAGCAATACATTACCTTCAAGAAGCCCTTCCCCCGAGAGCCTGTCTATCAGCGCCCTGTCTGCAATCAATATAGCGTCATCAGATTGAAATTTAGCTTGCTCTATAAATACTGTCTTGTCTTCAATCCTTGCCCTGCTACCCTCTACATACCACTCCACACCATTTTTACCAAAGACCTTGACGTTTATCCCTTCCAAAATACCTATTTCTTCCTTTTTAAGAGGTAGGGACTGATAATCTCTTATCCAAAGACTTGCCATATATGATCCATAAATCAGGGTAAGGGACAGTAGCATAATCTTTATCAAGTGAAATCCTCCAGTATTTTTTTCAGTTCTCCCTTTGTCCTTAGAATTAGCTCCGCTATCTCTCTAACTGCTCCCTCTCCACCTTTCTTTTTTGATACGTAAAGCGCGTGCTTTTTTACCAACTCCGGCGCATCCCTTACAGTGGCTGGGAAACCAACCACTTTCAAAACAGGAATATCCAAATAATCGTCGCCCACAAATCCCACCTCTTTTGGCTTTAAGCCCTTTCTTTGCAACACTTCCTCCAACACCCTAAGTTTATCGTTTCTTCCAATATGTACCTCGCTTATACCCAGTTCTTCCAACCTCCTTATAAGAGCTTTGGATGACCTTCCGGATATAACCCCAACTTCAATACCTGCCTTTTGAAGAAGCTTTATACCGAGTCCATCTCTCACATCAAACACTTTAATTTCCTCTCCATTTTCTGTATAATAAAGCCTTCCATCCGTTAGAACTCCATCCACGTCAAGAAGTAGCAGTTTTAAGCTTTCTAAAATACCTGAAAGTTTTTTAATTTTCATTCTGAGGTATATTTTAAATTCATATGGAGGTGGGGTCATAAAGGTATTTTTGATCTTGTTCCTTTTGTTACTCGGCAGTACAAAAGCAGACGAGTTTATAGAAGAGTTGCTTAGGAAGTTAGAAGAGAGGGGTAAAAAGGCGTGGTGGTGGGATGAAAGATGGTGGAACGAAGGCTACATTGAAAACGTGCCAAACTACGAGACAGTAGTTAGCTGGGTCTATTTACCAGTAAAAGATACTCAAATGCCAGTTATGATAGCAAGACCTAAGAAGGAGGGTAAGTATCCGGGAGTTCTGTTTTTGCATGGTAGAAGGGGGCTTGATGAGCTTTTTCAACTTCATGCAAAACGACTTGCCTCAAAGGGCTTTGTGGTTGTAGCACCGGACTTGTATAGCGGTAGGTTTATACCCCAATTTCCTAACGAGCATGATCCGATAATTGAAGACGATGCGGAAAAAGCTCTTGATTATCTTTTAAGTAGAGATGATATAAGTTCAAAAAAGGTTTGCGTTTATGGGCTTACGAGAGGAGGATATTACTCTCTAAGGTTGCTGGTTGCTAAAAATAGGCAAGGTAAGGATATAGTTTGCTTTGTTGGTTATTACCCTGTTTTACAAGATCCTAATCGCCCAGAGCCTATGCACATTTACGCCTATCATGAAGACGTCGAAAAGCTTAATATCCCCATACTCTTCTTGGTTGGAAGAGAAGAGCAGTATCAGAGGCTTAGACTTGTGCTAGTAGCTACAGAACATTTAAAGGCCAAGGGTAAAGACGTAACCCTTGTGGTATATCCGGGTGTGGGCAGGGGGTTTGACTTCAGAGATGGTGATAGAAGAAGATTTGCGGACGATCTAGCTGCAAAGGATGCCCTTATAAGATCTGCAAAGTTCATCAAGGCTAACATAGACAGAGCGAGCAAATAATTGTATAATTTTTATCATACCTTTTTCTCGGAGGTAAGGCATGAACCTTTACGAGTATGAAGCCTACGAAAAGATATTTAAAAAGTACGGTATACCTACACCTCGCTATGTATTTACAGATCACCTAAACGACCAAGTGGTTGAGTTTATAAACCAGCTAGGGAAATGTGTGGTAAAGTCCCAAGTTTTAGTGGGGAAAAGAGGAAAGGCTGGTGCGGTAAAGCTGTGTAATATACCTCAGGAAGGAATAGAGACGCTGGAGGCCCTTTTAAAGTATCCGGTTTATGGAGAAATGCCCGTGGGGGTAATAGTTAGCGAAAAGGCAAACATACTGAAAGAGCTTTATGCATCAATAACATACTCTACTGAAGTTAGGGCACCTGTTTTAACGCTCAGTTTGGAAGGCGGAATGGACATAGAAGAAGTTCCGCAGGAAAAGGTTAAAAGCTGGGTCATAGACCCAATAAAGGGCCTCTATCCACACATGGTAAGGAACTATCTTTTAGAGCTTGGTTTTCCACAAGAGTTTATGGGTGTCCTTAGAGAGCTTTCTGAGGTAATAGCAAACATGTGGAAAGCTTTCTGGGAAGCAGAAGCCAGGCTCTTGGAGATAAATCCATTGGCTATATGCGATGTGGGTGGAAAGCAAAAAGTTTTGGCTTTGGATGCAGTGGTTACAATAGATGATGATGCTTCTGTACCTCCTGCAAAAATATACGGTCTGAGAACTGCGCTGAAAAGACCACCCACTGAAAGAGAAATAGAGGCATCCCTCATAGACAGGGATGACCACAGAGGTAAAGCTGGTTCTTATGTGGAAATGGATGGAGATATTGCTATGATGACCTTTGGGGGTGGGGGTTCTACCGTTACCATAGAGACAACCTATGCGGTGGGTTTAAAACCGGCTAACTTCACAGACATTGGGGGCAACCCTCCTGCGGAGAAAATGTATAAGATCACCAGAATAATCCTTTCTAAGCCAGGTATTAGGGGAGTATTGGTCTGTGGTGGAACAGCCAACAATACTAGAATAGACGTTACTTTGGGCGAAGGTGTGGCGAATGCCATAAGGGACCTTTATAAGGAGGGGAAGATAAATCCAAACTGGATATGGGTTGTAAGAAGAAACGGACCTGAGGCTGAAAAAGGTTTGAGAATGTTATACGAGGCTTTCAAAGAGTGTGGTGTAAAGGGGGAAATTTACGATTCTACATTGCCTTTAACAGAAGCACCTATAAGACTAAAGGAGCTTATAGAAAATTGCCAGAATCTATCTAAGGAAGGCGAAGCTTTAACTGAAGAACAAGCAAGCGATTTAGGCATATAAGGAGGCAAAAGATGAGCTGGACAAAAGGCACAGTTTATCTAAACGACAAAAGTAGGATAATAGTTATGGGCATAACTGGGAGAGAAGCCTCTCAGGTAGTTAGCGAATCTGAAGCACTCTATCCGGGCTTTGTGGTGGCAGGTGTGACTCCAGGAAAGGGAGGCTCTCAGGTAGCAGGTAAGCCAGTTTATAACACAGTCGGCGAGGCTCTAAAAACACACCCAGAAATAAACACTGGACTTGTTTATGTACCTCCCACTTCAGTTAAAGATGCGGTAATAGAGCTCGTAGATGCGGGGATAAAGGTTATATACATAGTTACAGAACACGTTCCCATAAGGGATACTGTATACTTTTATCACTACGCTAAAGAGAGAGGGGTTATCATAGTAGGCCCCACATCCTTAGGCTGTATGGTTCCAAGCATACCTACAAGGATAGGTGCCATAGGCGGGAAAAATCCTTCCATAGCCTATGCATCTGGTGGTCTTGTGATCCTTTCCAAATCTGGTGGTCTTACAACCACCACAGCGGAGATGTTCAAAAGAAGAGGATGGGGTGTTTATATGGCTTTAGCTCTTGGTGGGGACGTTATCTCCTGCACCACTTTTGCGGACGTTTTGGAAAAAATAGCGGATGATCCAAATGTGAAAGGGGTGATCATCCAAGGGGAAGTTGGCGGCTCTTACGAAGAAAAAGCTGCAGAAACTATACTAAGGCTATACAAAGAGGGGAAATGGAACAAACCTGTAGCAGCTTTTGTAGCAGGTAGATTTCAAGAAGGTTTAGAAGGAGTATCTTTTGGACATGCGGGGGCAATAGTGGAAAGAGGGAAGGGTAAAGCTACTGACAAAATAAAGATGTTCAACGAAGTTGGAAAAGAAACGGGACTTGTAAAAGTGGCAGAGTTTTACCACGACCTTGTACATTGCATAGAAGAGCTTGGTGTTCCAAGGGACTTTGAAGATACAACTCCCGGAGGAAAGGTAAGACCACTGTATACAACCATAGATGAAGAGAACTGTAAGTTTGTAGGATAATTAAGGGGGCGGTAACGCCCCATTTTTCCTTAAACCATACTTATCCGAATCTACCCATTTAAGAAGTTTTGAAAAAGAAATAAAGCTTAAAAGAGCCTTCCATTCCACCTGCACCAGGCGGGACGGTTTTGTCAGGCGGAATACTATATTAACGCTTACTGGAAGAGTTAGCTCATAGCTAAGAATTTGTTCTTTCATTTTTCAACTTCCACATAGAGATAAACATAACACAGTTTCAATAGAAAATCAAAGAACTGCTAACAACCCTTAGCGGAAGGAATGATCAATAAAAATATTTTAGCTTAATTTAGCATTGCTAGTATTTGATGTTTTAGAATGTATGCTGGTTTGTAATTTGGGGTTATTCTTATAGCGTTTTCCAGTTCCCACAATGCTTCTTTGAGCATACCCTTTGCCAAATACACACGGGCAAGGTTCATATGAGGAT
>CAZZKD010000188.1:0-1616 GCA_964655095.1 uncultured Thermocrinis sp. | reverse complement strand
AAGCTGGGAAGGGATGTGTTTTCAAGGTTGTTGTACGGTGCTCGTGTTTCTATGATAATAGGATTTGTTGGTGTTTTGACTACATTTATTCTTGGTTCTGTTATAGGTGGTGTGTCTGGCTTTTTGGGTGGAAAAGTGGATACTATTATCATGAGACTTGTGGAGGTTCTTCTGTCTATCCCCACTTTTTATCTGATGCTTTCCCTTAGGTCTGTGTTTCCTTTGAACATGGGCAGTTTTGAGCTTTTCTTGGCTATAGTGTTTATTCTTTCCTTTGTGGGGTGGGCTGGACTGGCAAGGGTTATAAGGGGTATGGTGCTTTCCCTCAGAGAGAAAGAGTTTGTATATGCAGCTAAAACCTACGGAGCGGGCACTTTCCGCATAATTTTTAAACACATTCTTCCTAACACATACTACTATCTTATCGTCTCCGCCACTCTTTCCTTTCCAGGGTTTATACTTGGTGAATCTGCTCTGAGCCTTCTGGGTTTGGGAGTGCAGGATCCAGTGCCAAGCTGGGGAAACATGCTATCAGAGGCCAGAAACATTCCACTCATAAGCGCTTATCCTTGGATACTAACTCCAGGCGTTGCTCTATTTTTGGTAGTTTTCTCCTTCAACCTGCTTGGAGATCAACTACTTAAAAGACAGAGATGAAGGAATTAGTTTGCAAAGTTATAAAAAATCAAAGGGTTGGGTCCCACACCTATCTGATGGAGTTGGAGTTTCCCAACACAGAAGCCATAAAACCCGGACACTTTTTGATGATAAGAGCTTGGGATGGTTTAGATCCGCTTTCAAGAAGAGCCTTTGCGGTGGCCGACAAGAAAGAAGATAGCATAAGCATATACTACGACGTGGTAGGCAAAGGCACAGCCCTTATGAGCAAGCTAAAGGAGGGTGAAAGTGTTAGAGTTTTAGGCCCTTTGGGAAAGAGAATTTTCCCGATGGATGGGCAAAAGCATCTTCTCTTAGGTGGCGGAATAGGTCTTTCTGGACTTTCTCTCTTGGCAAAGGAGTTAAAAAATCTGGGAAAAGAGGTCTTTGTATGCTACGGAGCAAAAAGTTCCGAAGGACTTTCTATGAAGGGATGGCTCAAAGAGGGTGGTTTGAGTTATAGGATCTTTACGGACGATGGTAGTGAAGGGGAAAAGGGCTCTGTTTTGGATGCTCTAAAAGACTTTGATAAAGACTGGATAGTGCATGCGTGTGGTCCAATTGGTATGCTTAGAGCTCTTCAGCGTATGTCAGAGGGTAGGAAGGTTTATCTATCTTTGGAAGCGCCAATGGCTTGCGGTTGGGGAGTATGTCTTGGTTGTGTGGTCAGGTCAAAAAACGGTGAGTTTTTGAGGGTTTGCTTTGATGGTCCAGTCTTTGACGCAGAGGAGGTGGTGCTTTAATGTTCTCTGGTTTGGTGGAAGAAGTGGGAAGAGTGGAAGAGCTAAAGCTTCTTTCGGGCGGTGCCAAGCTAACCGTTAGAAGCACACTAAAAGATGTAAGGATCGGTGACAGCATAGCGGTTAATGGGGTTTGCCTGACAGTGGTAGATATACAGAATGACACTCTGAGCTTTGACCTATCCCAAGAAACACTAAGCAGGAGCAATCTAAAGCTTT
>CAZZKD010000187.1:0-1903 GCA_964655095.1 uncultured Thermocrinis sp. | reverse complement strand
CATGTAAAAGAATATCAAAGCCAGGAGCGTTCCTAACAAAATTACTAATCTCTCTTTTTTCATCTTTCACTCCTTTTACATTCGCTCGGGTGCATTAACTCCTATTAAATTTAAACCAGCCTTCAAAGTAATTTCAACTCCTTTTAGCAGTGCAAGCCTTCCCATCATAACCGACCTATCTTCCACTATTACCCTGTGATGGTTGTAGTAGTTGTGGAAAAGTTTGGATATTTCTAACAGATCATATACGATTATGTGGGGTGTAAGGTTAAGGGCTGCATCCTCTAAGGTATCCCTAAAAAACAAAGCTTTTTTCATAAGCTCCATACCTTGAGAATCAGTCAACAAACTTATCCACTCTTCCAACTTTTCATTATCTGTGTCTATTCCAAACCTGTTGCCAACTTCTCTAAACACACCCCTTATCCGAGCGTGGGCATACTGCACATAAAAGACAGGGTTCTCCGCAGTATTGCTCTTTACCAAATCAACATCAAAATCAAGGGGAGTGTCTGAGCGCTTTGTAAGAAAGATAAACCTAACCGCATCCACGCCCACCTCATCCAAAAGCTCCTTAAGGGTCACAAACTCTCCAGTCCTCTTAGACATACGGATCTCTTTTCCCTGTGAGAATAGTCTAACCATTTGGACGAACTCCACCTTAAGCCAGCTCTCTGGTATTTCCAAAGCCTTCAAAGCTCCTTTCAACCTTGGTAGATAACCCCAGTGGTCTGCTCCCCAAAGGTTTATGACCTGCTCAAAACCTCTTTTGTATTTGTAATAGTGATAGGCTATATCTCCAGCAAAGTATGTAGGAGTGCCATCGGACCTTATCAACACCCTATCCTTGTCATCTCCAAAGATGGAGCTTTTAAACCAAAGAGCACCGCCCTGTTGATAAAGATAGCCCTTATTTTCTAGCTTCCGAATAATTTCCTGCAAAAGACCGCTTTTGAGTGTTTCCCTTTCGCTTATCCAAGAGTCAAAGACCACACCCATAAGGTTTAGAGTCTCTTTTATGTCTTCTAACATCCGCTTTATCCCATATTCACTCAGAAGCTCTATAGCTTCCTGCTTATCTTTTTTTAGTATCTGCTCTCCGTAGAAAGCTTTGGCATCCTTTGCAAGCTCCTTTATGTAATATCCTTTGTATCCTTCTTCTTCAAACCTCTTCTTTAATTCCTCGTCTTCTATACCAAACAGCTCGTAGAGCCTGTAAAGTATGGAAAGGCCAAAAAGTTGAGCTTGGTTGCCGGCATCGTTTATGTAATACTCCCTTTGCACGTGAAAGCCAAAGGCTTTTAGCAGTCTGCAAAGCACATCCCCTACCACCGCACCCCTGCCGTGTCCAAGGTGCAAAGGTCCAGTGGGATTGGCACTAACAAACTCAATCTGCACCTTTTTCCCTCTACCTATGTTTTCAAAGAAGTAAGACTGCCCTGTTTTTAAAAGTTCTCTAAATTTATCCTTTACATAACCTTCGGAGAATCTAAAGTTTATAAAGCCTCTCAAAGGGTAGGATTCAAACTCGTTGCATCTAAGCTCTTGCGCTACCTCCTCTGCGATGGCATTGGGAGGTCTTTTTAGATGCTTTGCCAAGAGAAAGCATGCGTTAGTGGCAAGGTCTCCCAAACTTTTTTCCTTTGGAGCTTCCAGTGTATGGTCTAAACCTTGAACACCGTATTTTTTTGAAAGTAATTCTTGCAATCTTTGGTTTATCAAGTCTTTCATATATTGTAGTATAATCAATATCCGTGAAGGTTTTGGTAGTAGGAAACGGTTGTAGGGAACACGCCATAGCTTGGAAGATAAGTCAAAGCCCGCTTGTAAAAGAAGTTTTTATAGCAAAGGGCAGCGCCGGTGTTGATGCAAAGAGGGTAGATATTAATCCAACGGATGTTAA
>CAZZKD010000186.1:0-3036 GCA_964655095.1 uncultured Thermocrinis sp. | reverse complement strand
GATCTTTTCGTAATAATCCGCAGCTTTCATTAGTGAAACGTCCAAGTTTCCAGTTTCTTCACCTACTTTTACAAGATTTACAACAAACTCAGGAAAAACATTGGGATGTTTTTGCATAGCAGCTGAAACCGCCATCCCTTCGCTTACCTTTACTGCTACGTCTTTTGCCGCATCCGAAAGCTTTTTATTGGGCGTTTGATCCGCTATTATGTTTAAAGCCTCTACTAGGTTAACCCCAGCATTAATCATAGTTCCCAACTGTCTGCAGAATATGGATATGTCCCTGTCACTTACGCCACCAAAGGATAGCCTTATACGTGTGCCTTCCTTTTCTTTAACTTTTTTTTCTTCCTTATCAAGCTTTTCTATGCTGATAGGGGAATAACCGCCCTTAGAGAGCTCCCCCAAAAGCGCATCCTCATTAGGATAATTCCCCTCCCGTTCTATTATATTCCCCGCTTCGTCTATAACTTTATACCTAAATCTGGGCATGTTTATCCTCTTAAGCCAACCATACGCTCAAGCTCTTTGATGTCTGGAGAATATCTGTATGCATCCTCCAGAGTTATTAGCCCTTTTTTGTAAAGAGAAACAAGGGATTGGTTCATGGTTTGCATGCCTGTTTCTGCTTGCCCACTCTGCATTAAAGAATAAACTTGTTGGAGCTTGTTTTCTCTTATTAGGTTTCTTATGGCTGTGTTTGGGATAAGCAGTTCATACGCCAAAACACGACCTCCACCAATCTTAGGTATTAGCCTTTGAGAGATAACACCTTGCAACACAAAAGATAACTGGATTCTAATTTGTTCCTGTTGGCTTGGTGGAAACACATCTATTATACGAGTGATCGTGGAAATGGCAGTGTTTGTATGCAGGGTTCCAAAAACCAAGTGTCCTGTTTCCGCAGCCCTTAAGGCTATTTCTATAGTTTCCAAGTCTCTCATCTCTCCTACAAGGATAACATCTGGGTCTTCCCTTAACGCTGCTCTTAAAGCGTCCGCAAAACTACTTACGTCTTCACCTATCTCCCTTTGATTGACTATGCTCTTTTTGTGGTGAAATACATATTCTATAGGATCCTCTATGGTTATTATGTGATAAGGAAAGTTTTCGTTTATGTAATTAATAAGCGCAGCTAATGTGGTGGTTTTACCTGAACCTGTAGGACCAGTTACCAATACAAGTCCCATACTTTTATGGCAGAGCTCCAAAACCTTCTTAGACAGTCCCAGATCTTCTACGTTCATTATCTTGTTTGGAAGTCTTCTAAAAACTCCCGCTACCGAACCTCTTTGAAAGAAAACGTTTGCCCTAAACCTACCCACATCCTTTACTCCAAAGGAAAAATCTACCTGCCCTTTTTCTTCCAACTGTTTTCTATGCTTTTCCGACATGACCGAATACACGATGCGCTGAGTCATATCAGGAGTTAGCACGGGATACTCGTTTAAAGGAGTTATCTTACCATCCACTCTGACCGCAGGCTTATACCCAGCAGTTATATGTATGTCAGATGCATTTAAAAGCATAGCTTTGTACAGTATTTCTACCAATCTTATTTCTTGAGTCTGGACTGTTTCTGTTGGCACCATTGCTTATCCCCCCTTTCTGCTTTATTATAATTTAATCCATTTAATAGTTGTGTTTTTCCAAAAGGAAATTCTTGGCTTTGCGTTTTATTGTGTCGCCAATATATTACTTGCTTTGTTAATATATAGGCATATAATTAAGAGCGGAGGTTTTTATGGAGTTTGATTTTTCACAGTTGAGCGAGCAATTAAGAAGGGCTATAAAAGAATTAGGTTTTGAAAAGCCCACTCCTATTCAAAAAGAAGCTATACCCTTAGCACTCAAGGGTTATGATATCCTGGGACAAGCGGCTACGGGAACGGGCAAAACTGCAGCCTTTGGAATATCCCTAATAGAAAGGATTAGAAAAGAAGATGGTTTAAAGGCTCTTATACTCACACCTACAAGAGAGCTGGCAGTTCAAGTAAAGGAACAAATTCAGCACCTCGCCAAATATAAGGGGTTGAAGGTTTCTGTGTTCTACGGTGGAACTCCTGTAGCAAAAAACGTTGAGTTTTTAGAAAAGTATAATCTCAACATAGTGGTAGGAACGCCCGGGAGGATTAAGGATCTGATCAGCAGATCCGCCTTAGATCTTAGCAAGGTTTCATACTTTGTGCTTGATGAAGCGGATCTCATGCTTGATATGGGGTTTATTGAAGATGTAGAATACATACTAAATTGCATGCCTTTGCAAAGGCAGAGTTTTATGTTTTCTGCAACCATTCCAAAACAGGTAGAAGAACTTGCCAAAAAGCACCTTAGGGAGAACTATAAGTTTGTAAGAGTCATAAATGCAGAACTTAAACCCAAAATAGAAGAGAGGTTGATAAAGCTGAATTCTCCAGGACAGAAACTTTCTGAGTTGGAGAAGATATTAAGAGACCATATATTGGAAAGGATTATCATATTCGTTAGAACACGCAAGGACGCCAAGGAACTATCAGAAAGATTGCTAAGTAAGAAGTTTAGCGTAGTGTCTCTTCATGGGGATATGACGCAAAGACAAAGAGAAAATGCCTTAAGGTTGTTTAAGGAGGGAAAGGTAAAAATTGTGGTGGCTACTGACGTGGCATCCCGTGGTTTGGATATAAGGGGTGTGGGTGTGGTTATAAACTATCATATACCAGAAGATCCGAAGGTTTATATACATCGTATAGGAAGGACGGGGAGAATTGGTAATTATGGCAAGGCTTACAGCCTTGTAACACCAGAAGACAGTAGAGCTCTGTGGAGGATAAAAAAATTAAAGGAACGCTATCAAAGTATATGAATATTTGTATCTCTTATGGAAATATAAGAAGTTTTTAGTTGTCAGGTGGCAAGTGAGGTTGTTCTAAAAATCCCTAAAGGTAGTTATAATAAAGCCTAAGGTGTATTTAAGCTTGCAGTTTAAACTTCGGCTGAACAGTGCAGATAGAAAAAGCTCTTTCAGCTAAGAGGAATAGGTTAGTTCCCTTAAAGGTT
>CAZZKD010000185.1:0-8821 GCA_964655095.1 uncultured Thermocrinis sp. | reverse complement strand
GACGCCACTAAGGAGAGAAGTTTCCATAAGGGATGTAGTAGAGCTAACTAAGTTCCTTCTTAGTGTGGAGAGCATGACCGGAGAGATAATTAACTTGGACAGCGGAAGGCACATATCGGGCGAATGCAGTTAAACTTTCTGGCTGTTTAAAAACTGCTGAATCTTTAACTCTATCATATCCTTGTGCAATAGCCTTTCCTTTTTTAGCCTTTCTATTTCCATCTCCAAGTCGTGAGTCATTGGATGGTGTTTTTCCAGCTTATCTATCTGTTTGTCAAGCTCCTCGTGTTTTTCGTAATGATACCTAAACTCTTTGTCCTCCCGAAGGAGTTTTTGTATTACCTCTTCTCTGGTCATATCAGATCCTCCTTTCTTGGCTTTAATAATATTAAACCAAAAATGGATAGAAAATAGCCAAGAATCAGCACAGACAAGGGGGCAAAGATAATGTATACGATAAAACTAAAGAAGAAGGGAAGAGTAACCAAGGCATAGAGCCAAAAGTATCTGCGTATGGCTTTTTGGCTCCAATACTTTTGCTTTTGGGTATGGATGGGAAAAAGTCTTTTTCTTAAAATTAGTGCCAAGATAACTAAAAAAATACTCAAAGTCAAAGTTATAAGCATACTACCCAAGACCATGTTTATATGAAGTGGTAGTCTAAAGTATGGGTATAAAGGTAAACATGCAACAAATATTAGAGTTACTAAACCTAAGGAGGCTTTAAAAAATTGTCTCACTCTTATGTAAAAAAGTTCCTTCATAGGGCTTTGTCCAATTATTCACCCAGTATTCCTGGATATAGTCCCCCCAAAGCCAAAGGGAACTAACCCTACTGCTCTCCTTATCCACATCCCCTCCACCTTCAACAGGCGGAAAAGAGGAAGGGTTTCTAAACCTTCCAAGACAAGGCAAAGCAGGGCTTACCCACAGGCTTATAATATAACACAGTGAAAAACAAAATGCAAGGAATTAGAGAAGCGGGTATGAATTTTTGGACAAAACCCATAAAAGTTATAATTTTACCGAAACAATGATTATCCCAGAAGGAGAAAGATTTTTCAACTTTGAGGATTCTAAAAAACTCAAAGAGACTTTTGTAAAAGCCTGCCAACTTTTTGAAGATTACAACTTTATCCAGCTTCCTACTTTAGAGGTTTATTATCCAAAATACACCGAGCTTTACAAACCCTTTCTGATAGACACTCAGTCTGATGGGAGTTATTTAGCCCTTAGATCCGATTGGACTATAAGCTTGATAAGGTATCTCAATAGTTTCAAGAAAGTTGATCTACCTCTCAAAGTTTTTTACTGGGGACCCGTCTTTACTCCAAAAGACTTAGAGAGGTTTCAAATGGGAATAGAGTTGATAGGTTTTAGCTTTCCAGAAGGAGAGTATGAAGTTATAAGCAGGTTGGTGGAGTATCTTCTAAGTTTGGGACTGAAAGACCTATCCATTATCCTGGGCCACATGGGCATAGTGGAAAGGCTTTGCAAGAGCGAACAAAGCAAAGAAAGGCTTAGGAAAAAGAGCTTTTCTGGATTAAAGGAAGGAGACTATTTGTATCACCTTCTGAGGGCTTACGGAGACAGCGAAGTTCTGGATGAGTTTTCGAAAAAGTTTATTGAATTTACCGCTGAATGTGAAGAGTTAAAACGTTTGGGGGAACTTTTAAAGGATTGCAAAGCTAAAGTTTTCTATGATCTTTCAGAAATTAGAAGGCAGGAATATTACACTGGTATAGTTTTTGAAATATTCCATCCAGGAGTGGGATACCCGATCGCTGGTGGCGGAAGATATGATAATCTCTTTTTACAATCTAAGGCCGTAGGTGGTGCAGTGTATCTGGAAGCCCTTTTGGACGTTTTATAATCTTTTTGTATGTTTTTAGAGTTTGAAAAAGAGCTGGCGGAGCTGAATCAAAAGATCATACAACTTAAGAAACTTTATCAATTAGGGGAAAAAGACAAGGAAAGAGATCTTAGGAAACTTCAAAGGGAGTTTAGGAAAAAAAGTAAAGAAATATACTCAAAGCTTGATCCGTGGGAGAGAGTGCTTCTGGCAAGGCATCCGCAGAGACCTCATACCTTAGACTACATAAAGCTCATCTTCAAGGACTTTATAGAACTGCATGGAGATAGAAAATTTGGAGACGATAAGGCTATAGTGGCTGGCTTTGCTTATTTGGATGATATACCAGTAGCGGTCATTGGACACGAAAAGGGAAGGACCACAAAGGAGAAGATGGAGAGAAACTTTGGCATGCCCCATCCGGAAGGCTATAGGAAAGCGGTAAGAATAGCCAAGCTTGCAGAGCATTACTGTTTACCCGTTATTACCTTTATAGACACGCCAGGAGCTTACCCAGGTGTAGGTGCGGAAGAGAGGGGTCAATCGGAAGCCATTGCGGATAGTCTTTATGCCTTTGGATACCTAAAGGTCCCAGTGCTGGCAGTGGTTATAGGTGAAGGAGGTTCGGGAGGGGCTTTAGCTTTGGGTGTGGCAAACGTGGTTCTAATGCTTGAAAATGCCATATACTCTGTCATATCCCCAGAAGGTTGTGCTGCTATACTTTGGAAGGATCAGTCTAAGGTAAAGGAAGCTTCCAAAGCTTTGAAGCTAACCGCAAAGGATCTACTTGAGCTTGGTGTAATAGATGGAGTTATTCGGGAACCATTAGGTGGAGCCCATTGGGATCACGCAAGGATGGCAAGGCTTTTAAAACGATGTATAAAGGTAAATTTAAGAAGATTAATGGGCTTGAGCCAAGAGGAAATTGTAAGACACAGGATTGAGAAGTTTCAGAAGATTGGCTTTTTTGTGGAGCGATGAGGGACTTGATACTTCATGCCCATTTTTACCAACCTTACAGAGAAAATCCATACTTGGGCGAAATACCCATAGAGGACTCTGCCTTCCCTTTTGAGAATTGGAACGAAAGGATCTACAGGGAATGTTATCTGCCAGTAGCCTATGCCCATTACAGAGAGGACGGTCTTACAAAGGACATAATCAACTGCTACCGTTACTTAAGTTTTAACATGGGATGGACCCTTTTGAGTTGGATAAGGAAGTATCACCCAGAGCTTATGGAAAAAATAAAAGAGGGGGCAGGTCATAGTCTTGCCACATCTTTTAACCATACTATACTCCCCTTGGATCCTCTGGAGGACAAGCAGATACAGATATTCTGGGGCATAAGGACCTATGAGAAGTTTTTTGGTAGAAAACCTAAGGGGTTTTGGCTTCCAGAGCTGGCAGTGGATGAGCAAACCCTTGATCTTTTAAAAGAAAATGGCATAGAGTTTATTTTGCTCGCACCCCACCAGGTTTCCGGTAAAGGAAATTACCTAAGGATTAACAATTTAGCAGTGTTTGTTTATGATGGGGAGCTTTCTCATGGTCTATCCTTTGGAGATTTACTCTGGGATGCGGAAAAGCTTTACAAAGCAATGATACACAAAGAGCCACCTGTTGTTATAGCTACGGACGGTGAAACCTTTGGCCATCACAAAAAGTTTGGAGAACTTGCCCTTGCTTACCTATTTAAAAAGCACTCTAAAAGCTTTACAACTTTGGAAGATTACTACAGATCTCACAAACCTACAGAAGAAGGCAAACTGGTTCCTTATACCTCCTGGAGTTGCCCTCATGGTGTGGAAAGATGGCGTTCAGACTGTGGATGCAGCACAGGAGGACTGCCAGGCTGGCAACAAAAGTGGAGAAAGCCACTGAGGGAAGGACTAGAAGCGGTTAGGTATATGGTAAAAGAAAAGGCATACAGCATTTTGGAAAAGTACTTTAATGATCCTCAAGTGGCAATTTTGTATTATGTAGATGTATTACTTGAGGATAATTCTAAGGAGGCAAAGGAAAATTATCTAAAAACCCACCTAAGGAAAAGTTTATCAGGGAGCGAGAGAATTAAGGTCTTTAAAGCGTTGTCTGCACTTACCTTTATGCAGTTTGCATTTTCTTCAGACGGTTGGTTCTTTGCGGATATTTCTGGTATAGAAGCGGTGAACAATCTCCTTTATGCCAAAAGGGCTATAGACTTGATGGATTTTAAGGAAGCGGAGGATGTTTTAACACAGTACTTAGCAGAGGCGCCCAGTAATATTATAGAGTACGGAAATGGTTTGGCTGTCTGGAACAAACTAGTCAAACCTAAGGTATATAAACCAAGCGATATTGCTCACACAGCTCTCTTTCTTTATCTATCCGAAGCAAAGAAAGATAATCTTGGTTCTTGGAGTTTTAAAGTAAAAGAGAAAAGGGAAAGGTTTTCGGTTTGTCTCAAAAACACTAACACGGAAGAAAAATTCTCCTTTGAGTTTGGTTGGGACGAGCTCCACTTGGAAAAACTTCCTCCAAGCTACCTGAAAATGGTTCTAGAATCATGGATAAAGTCGTATGAAGATGCATACCTTAATTTTGTTTCTGATTATGCCTATCTTCTAGAAGAGATACTCTACTATGCTAAGTCTAAACATTTTTGGTCCTTAAAAGAGGCTAAGACTCATCTTGAAACGCTTTACAAGTTAAAGCTTAGGAAAATGATAGAAAACAGAGATGTAAAAGGTATAAAACTTGTTATGCATAAAGCGGAGGAACTTGGTTTAGATTTGAGTATTCACGAATTAAAGCAGTCCTTTGTAAGGCTATGTATTGAAAAGCTGGAGGAAGAGGAAGAACTTTTGGAACTAATAGAGCTTATAAAGAACTACAACAGAAAGGTAGGAAAATCTGAACTTATGATAGATCTTTGGGAGGTTCAGAACGCCCTTTGGGAAAGAAGAACGAACTTAAAAGACAAGAGAATTTTCAACGCCCTTAATCTTCAACCATATGCCAGAGAATAACTATCTCACCTTTTATTTCTCCTCTTCTGCTTAACTCATCGAGCACTTCCACCACCCTTCCCCTTATATACTCCTCGTGGACCTTTGTGAGCTCCCTGGCTACGCACACGGTTGTATTGTCTCCATAAACCTCTTTAATATTTTCCAGGGTTTTTATTAACCTGTTAGGAGATTCAAAGGCAATTATGGTGCTGTCTTTGTAAGCTTTTAGCTCTTCTAAAAAGTTGGTTAATCCTTTTTTAGGTAGGAATCCCACGAAGGTGAAGCGATCGGTGGGTAAACCAGAACCTACCAAAGCGGAGATTACCGCACTCGGACCTGGAATTACTTCTACAGGTATACCTTTTTCAATGCAAGCCCTTATGAGTTTGTATCCTGGGTCTGATATAGAAGGAGTGCCCGCGTCAGTAACCAAAGCTACATCTTCCTTTTCCAAGAGCTTGACTATCTTAGGCACCTGAACACTCTCTTTTGGCTCATAATAAGAAAGTAGCTTTTTACCTTCTATCTTGTAGTGATTTAGCAGTATGGACGTTCTGCGCGTGTCCTCGCAGGCTATGAAATTTACAGACTGAAGAACTTCCAGAGCCCTTAGTGTTATGTCTTTCAAATTTCCAATAGGCGTGCTTACAACGTAAAGTTTCCCCATTTTACTTCACCAAAAAGATAGGTATGTTTAAGTGTTGCATTACAAAACTTGTAACGCTTCCCAAGAAAAGCTCTTTCACCCTTCCCTTAGAAAAGGCTCCCATAAACAACAAATCCATTTCCTCTCTCTTACAATATTCTACCAATTTTTCTTCTGGAATGCCCTGCACGGTTACGTATTGGACATCAACCCCCACTTCATCAGAAAGGTCCTTTTCTCCCACATGCACTGCATACACTTTACCTTCAAAAACCTTAGCCAACGATTTTGCTATGTCCAGAGCTTTTTTTGCCAAAGCGCTACCGTCGTATCCTACGCAGAGTTTTTTTATCTGCCTTTTCTCTTCTGGCACAACCAACACAGGACAGGGCGATCTTCTAATCACTATATCAGTAGTTGAACCAAGTAAAAAGCCAGAAACAGGTTTGTGAGATTTTCTCCCTAATACTATCAGATCTTCTGGATCTGCTTGGGAAAGGATTATTTGATATGGTTTGCCCGTGCTTTGGTAAGAAGATACCTTAACTCTTTTTTCCCGCCCCAGTGCTAAAAATTCATCCAAGAGCACGCTTGCCTGTTCTTCAAAAAAATCTTTTAACTTAGCAGATATGCCCGCATAGTAGTTAAAACCTAAGACCCCAGCTATGTCTTCCAAAAAACCCTCCTCAAGAATACGCTCGTCTATGATGTGCATACCAACCACTGGTATGTCAAGCTTTTGGCCTATAGTAAAGGCGTAATCTGCTGCAGTCCAACTTGTTGGCGATCCATCCAAACCCACTAATATTCTCCTAAACATCCAGATTCCTTACCTCTTTGGCATAGGCTTCTATGAATTCTCTTCTTGGTTCCACTTGTTCTCCCATAAGTATGCTGAAGATTCTGTCTGCCTCCGCCCCATCTTCTATGGATACCCTCAAAAGCCTTCTATTGGCAGGGTTCATAGTAGTTTCCCAAAGCTGTTCTGGGTTCATCTCTCCAAGACCTTTATATCTCTGAATTTCAAAACTGGCTTTAGCAAGTTCTATAATTGAATCAAGAATGCTATGCAGATTATTCACCACCTTACTCTTTTTCTCCACCCATACTTCCACCGGAAGCTTTAGACCTATACCTTCCAAGATCTGTTTATATGTAATTGAAGACAGAAGATCTGCATCTACTATAATTTTTTTGCCCACACTCCTATCGGTAAACACAAGCTCGTAGGCACCTTCCTGCTGGTCGTATTTTGTGCTTATGTTATAGTTTTTCACGCAATCCTTCAAGTTGTTTAGCTTTGCCTCAAGATCTTTCTCTTGTCTTAGATCCTTTTCTGTAAGACGATGCCTTAGTATGCATTCTATTATCTCCTCTCCTTTTTTTCTAACCAATATCCTATAACCTTCCTCTATCTCCTTTAGCTTTTTAAGAATGTCTATGAGCCTATCGCTTCTGTATTCTACACCATCTGCATCCTTTAAAAGACCTTCTTTTTTTATGTGGCCGTATAGAAAATTCTCCAACTCTCGGTCATCTTTAAGATAAAAAACCGATTTTCCTTTTTTGACCCTATAAAGAGGAGGCTGGGCTATGTATAAGTAGCCGTTCTCTATAAGCTTAGGAAGGTATCTGTAAAAGAAGGTCAAAAGTAAGGTCCTTATATGAGAGCCATCCACATCTGCATCAGTCATAAGAATTATCTTGTGATACCTGAGCTTAGAAAGGTCCATCTCCTCCCCTATCCCTGAACCTAAGGAGCTGACTATAGCCTTTATCTCTTCGTTTGAAAATATCTTGTCAAGCCTTGCTTTTTCTACATTGAGAATTTTTCCTCTCAAAGGTAAGACAGCCTGAAACCTTCTGTCTCTTCCCTGCTTGGCAGACCCACCTGCTGATTCTCCCTCTACAATAAAGAGCTCGCATTTCTCCGGATCCTTTTCGGAACAGTCCGCAAGTTTTCCAGGCAGTGTACTATCCTCAAGGGGTGACTTTCTTCTTACGAGCTCTTTAGCTTTCTTTGCTGCCTCTCTTGCTAAGGCTGCCTCAATGGCTTTTTCAACTATTAGTCTTAGGATATCTCTTTTATCTTCAAAGTAAATGGAAAGATTTTCATAGACTATGGACTCTACTATGTTTTTAACGTTTTGATTTCCAAGTTTGGTTTTTGTCTGTCCTTCAAACTGTGGTTCTGGCACTTTGCAAGAAATCACCACAACTAAACCTTCCCTTAGGTCCTCTCCCGTTATTGTTTCCTTAAGGTCCTTTTGTATTTTGAGGCTTGGCAAGGCTCTCATAACAACCTTCGTAAGCCCGGACCTAAAGCCTGTAACGTGTGTGCCCCCTTCTACTGTTTTTATGTTATTTACAAAGCTTTCAACTATCTCCTTATAGTCCTTTGTGTAAGAGAAAGCTATATCAACTATAACACCTTCCGCTTCCCCTTGAATTCTGATGATTTCTTCAAAAAGTGGCTCTCTACCCACTGAAAGATAGGATACGAGTTCTTCTATTCCTCTTGTGAAGTGATAAAGAAGTTCTTTATTTATTCTTTCATCCCTTAGTAAAAACCTACAGTTGGGATTCAGATAAGCTAACTCTCTAACACGCTTTTCAACTATGTCGTGCTTTATCTTTGTTGTTTCAAAAATCTCTGGGTCTGGTTTGAAGGTAACCCTTGTGCCTCTTTTGGTGGTTTTTCCTACTGGCAAAACTTCTGTTAAAGGTTCTCCTCTTCTGTATTCTTGTCTGTATATAATGCCGTCCCTGTATCCCTCAACAACAAGCCACTCAGAAAGGGCGTTAACCACCGACGCACGCACGCCGTGAAGGCCACCAGAGTATCTGTAGACCTTTTTGTCAAACTTTCCCCCCGCTCCCAGCATAGTAAATACCATCTGAACTGCGGGAATACCAGTCTCAGGGTGAATATCTACAGGAATGCCTCTCCCATTATCCTCTACGGTTATGGAGTTATCACCGTGTATTGTTAAGGATATCTGGTTGGCATAGCCTGCCATATGTTCGTCTACAGCATTGTCCAGGATTTCCCATATCAGATGATGCAGACCCCTCTCTCCCACATCCCCTATATACATAGAAGGTCTTGTTCTTACGTGCTCTAAACCGGTTATTGCTTTGATTGCTTCTGCTTTATATTCTTCGGAGAAAATTTCTTTATCGCTCATGCTGTGCTTTAAAGCACCCCCGGCGGGATTTGAACCCGCGTTCTCCGCCTTGAAAGGGCGGTGTCCTGGACCTGGCTAGACGACGGGGGCTAACAATGCTTTACTATTTTAGCATATATCTTATCAGCAGTCAAGCGTTTTT
>CAZZKD010000184.1:0-3071 GCA_964655095.1 uncultured Thermocrinis sp. | reverse complement strand
GTTCAAAAAAATCCCTCATCGGGACGTCCCCACGCCCCTTGAACCAATATACATCTTAGCTTTTATTATAACTACTCAGCACTGCCTGAAGGATTTTCGAAAAACCTCCCCTCTGAGTTTGACAAAGTATTATCAGAGTCTTGTAGTATTTATTATGAAGCCTCAACTATCTCAACAAGAACTAAAAGACAGTGGCACTAATTCTGAAGCCCTAAATGCCTGGTTTATTATCATTGTTTTAGTCATAATTCTTTTAACTTTTTAGAAGCTTAGGGAACTGCTAACTTCCTTTTTTGCCAGCTACTAAGGTCTTGGTTTTTGAAACAGCCTCAGTGCTTTATAATTTTCCTATGTTCTTCGTTTTTTCGGCTCCCTCCGGGACGGGAAAAACAACGGTTGTAAATATGGTCCTAAAAGAAGTTGACAACATAAGGCGGATAGTGACTGCAACCACAAGGCAGAAGAGGGAAGGAGAGGTGGAAGGTGTGGATTACATATTTCTAAGCGTGGAGGAGTTTGAAAGGGGTATTAAAGAAGGAAGGTTTTTAGAGTATGCAAAGGTTTATGGCAACTACTACGGAACACCAAAGGACCAGGTATTAAAAAACGAAAAAGAAGGGTTTGATTCCATATTGGTTATTGATGTGCAAGGGGCTAAGACTATAAAAAAGAACTACCCAGAAAGTGTGCTTGTTTTTCTTCTCCCACCATCTATGGAAGAGCTAACCAGAAGGCTTTTAACGAGGGGATACAAAGATTCAAACCTGGAAGAGCGTATAAAAACCGCGCAGTGGGAGATTTCATGTGCCAAACACTTTGACTACATGGTGGTTAATGAATTTTTGGACGAAACAGTACAAGCACTGAAGAATATAATACTATCAGCTAGATACTCAACTAAGAACTTTCTTAAAGACCTGGAAAGGTGCGTGAAAGATGATAAAATAATAGATTATCTTCGTAGAGAATGCGACTGGAGGTAAAGGCATGAGTAAAAGACCTAACATAGAAAAGGCTTTAAAGCAAGTAAGCAGTAGATACGAATTGGTGCATGCTGCTGTAAAGCGTGTGGAACAACTCCTCCAAGAAGGAGAGGATATATTTGTTAGGGATAAAGTAAAAAAAGAATTAATTAAGAAAACCTTCTATGCTATAGAAGAGTTAGCTGAAGGAAAAGTCAAAGTTAAAAAACTGAACATAGAGCTATGATAAAAAGTTTGCTTTTTCTACACCTTTTCTTTGCTACCCTTTGGGTTGGTGGAATGATTTACACCTTATTCTTCCTTAGACCTTCTTTAAAGAGAATCTCAGAAAGTCAGAAGTCTGATTTTATAAAGAACGTTTATGGAAGGTTCTTTTTAGCAGTATGGTTGTCCATACTCATTCTTTTTCTAACTGGCATGGGCCTTTGGCACGGCTACAGAAGGGACTTCTCCACAAACTTTCTATTTCATCTAAAGTTGTTCCTTTTTGCCATAATGGTTTTGAACTTAGCTTATATCTACTTTTTCTTATACAGAAAGAATAGACTATCTGCCATTCCAAGCTTGGTAGCGATAAACCTTTTATTAGCCACGATTATTTACATCGTAATTTCGTGGATCGCTTAGTATTTACCTTATTGTTAATTCTAGTTAATTTTTCCTACGCCCAGCTTCCTGAAGATTATGCCCTATTAATTAGATTCAAAAACCAGGATGATCTATATGCAGGAGAGCAGATTTTAAAAAAGTATCCTAACGCGGTGTTCATAAACGACCTAAAGCTTCTGATGGCAGAAAAATACTATGAAATGGGAAACAAGGAAAGGTCTGCCAAGCTTATAAAAAGCATGAATCCAAAGGATTTAAAGCTTGACTACCTAAGCAGATACGCAAAGCTTTGGAGGGAGTTAGGCCTTGACAAAAAAACGGCGGTGCTAAACCTTCCTCATCTTTTTGTGGATTACCTGAAGGATGTAGAGCTTACAGAAGAAGAAAGGATCAAGGTAGGTGAAGATTTGATAAATAAAAAACAATACAGACAGGCGTTAGAGATTTTACCTTCCACACCAAAAGCCTGCCATCTGTTGGGAGAGGTCTATGAAAGACTGAAGATGTATGAGGAAGCTCTGAGTATTTTAGAGGGGTGCAATATAGAAAATGCTCTCTTAATTCAGGCAAGGATAGCTTTTAACCTTTCCAAGGATAAGTTTATGGAAACTCTAAAGTTTTTAGAAAAAACTCCAGCGTACAACAAAGCTCTGTTTTATGCAGGTAGGGTATCCCTCTACGGAGGAAACTTTCAAGAAGCGCTGCGGTGGTTTGGCATGATGGAAGACTCATACCAAAAGTTCTTTCAAATGGGTTTAACTTACTTTATACTTGGTGATTATAAGAATGCACTAGAAGCCTTTGAAAGTTCTTTGAGGTTAGCGTCTAACCAAGCGGAAATTTCGGAGAGCCACTTCTGGCTTTTTAAAAGCTACAAAGGGATAGGGGATTATTCAAAGGCAGGCTACCATCTTCTGCAGGCATCCAAGGGTTCGGGCTTTTACTCCACCGCGTCAAAGGTCCTATTAGGAGAGCCTGTGGCAAGTAAGTTTATGAAGGTCTTTTTGGTAGATGCAGAAGATACATCAACAGCAAGAACTATAAGGAGTATATTTCAAGCAGGCTTTCCATACTATGCTCGCTTAGAGGCTTTCAAGAAAATAGACAAAATAACTCCATCGGACATACTTGCTATTCATAAGTTTGACAACTTTCTAGCCATTAGGTTGGCTGTTAGAAAGTTTGGAACAAACTCTGAAATATACAGTCTGGTAGCATATCCAAAGCCTTACAAAGAATTCGTTGAGGAAGCATTTCAGAAATTCAACATTGATAGAAACCTCATATGGGCTGTGATGCGACAGGAAAGCCTCTTTGACCCAGAAGCCATTTCTCCTAGTAACGCTAAAGGTCTTATGCAGTTAATGGATTTTACCGCAAGGGAAGTCTCTTCAAAGTATAGAATACCCAACCAAGTGTTCAGTCCAAGGGAAAACATACTTATGGGCACAGCCTATTTGCGGGAGATGCTTGAACTTT
>CAZZKD010000183.1:0-2114 GCA_964655095.1 uncultured Thermocrinis sp. | reverse complement strand
CCGACATTCTTGCTCCCACGCCGTCCATCAGGTCCAGCATGCCAGAAACCATCAGAAAACTAACTGCGGTTAAAAGCTTGCCATGCCAAAAAGAGTAAGCAGAAAGCATACCTGTTATGACGGAAAGTATGGTGATAAAGTTGGGTGGAAGGTGAAGCTTGTATAGTAAAACCCCTATTGGAGTGTATAACCTCTTTAAAGCTTCCCTTTTTTTTGTTAGGTTCATTTTAGCTCCTTTCCTGTGATCCAAGGCATCATTTTTCTTAGCTCTTCTCCTACCTTTTCTATAAGATGGTGTCTGTCCCTTTCAAGCAAGGCGTTAAAGACAGGCCTGCCTGCTTGATTTTCCAAAATCCACTCCCTTGCAAACTCTCCCTTCTGGATCTCTTCAAGGGCTTGTTTCATCAAAGGTTTGACCAATTTGTAGATCCTCTCACCCCTCGTTAGGTCTCCATACTTTGCGGTGTCCGATATGGAGTATCTCATCCCTGCTATACCGTATTGATAGATTAAATCCACTATAAGCTTTAGCTCGTGCAAGCACTCAAAGTATGCAACCTCGGGCTGATAACCCGCCTCTACCAAAGTTTCAAAGCCAGCCTTTATAAGAGCGGTAACACCTCCACAAAGGACCATCTGTTCTCCAAAAAGGTCCGTTTCTGTTTCCTCTTTGAAGGTAGTTTCTATCACTCCCGCCCTTGTGCATCCAAGCCCCTTTGCGTAAGCCAAAGCCTTCTCTTTGCAATTGCCCGTAGCATCCTGATATACCGCTACGAGAGCTGGCACCCCTTTTCCTTCCTCATACATCCACCTTACCAAATGTCCGGGTCCCTTTGGTGCAACCATGAAAACATCCACATCCTTTGGTGGCACTATCTGTTTGAAGTGTATGTTAAAGCCGTGGGCAAAGGCTAAGGTCTTTGAAGGATTAAGGTATCGCTCTACGCACTCTTTATAGAGCTGGGGCTGGACGGTGTCTGGAGTGAGAAACATTATAATGTCTGCCCTTTTTACCGCTTCTGAGGGCTCATAAACCTCAAAGCCATCCCTTAAAGCCTTTTCCTTTGACTTACTGCCCGGATGAAGCCCGACTATTACGTTAATTCCGCTGTCCCTTAGGTTTAGCGCGTGGGCATGCCCCTGACTGCCGTATCCAAGTATGGCTACAGTTTTTCCTGCCAAGACATCCAAAGAAGCGTCGCTATCGTAGTAGATCTTTGCCATGTGCTGTCCTCCTTGTAAAATTAAAATAGGACTCCCAATTCTAAACCTATTCTGGTGTTAGAAAGTTCCACCTTTCCCCCAGACTCTGTAAAGCTATCTACCCATTGGTATTTAAGTTCCACACCCATAAAGGCGTTAAAATTGCTTCTTGCAGGCGTAAAGAAGTATCTACCATTGCCAAAAATCTGCCATCCTATAAGATTCTTATTTTTCTCCGCCACCCTAACACCGTTTCTGTAAACTTCGTATTGTAGTATATTAAAACTTATCCCAGCTCCTAAACCTACCGCAAAACTCTCATAGCCTCTACCTCTTGCGTCCAACTTGAAGTTTATTTCAATGGGTGTATAGTCTATATCCAAATTGCAAAAGGAGAAACCGCAGACAAAAATTTCGCTCTCCATGTTAGCATTTCCTATTTCTAAGCCTACTTTGGAAACGGGAGAAGTTCTTACGTATGCAAAGAGGGAAGCGTAAGCCTTTCTGTCTGACACATCTTGAAATTTAGCACTTTGGATCTTTAGTCCAAGCTCTCCAACGTCTTGGGCAAGGGCAAAGCCCAAAAGTGTCAGCACGCCAAACACCAACTTTCTCATAGCTATCCCCCCTAAAATTATAACCTTTTTGCTTCAGTGAAAGAAGGTTGTTGAGCGCTCTCCAAATATTTTTTCAAATACCGTCCCGTGTAGGATCTGGGATTTTCAATTATCTGTTGCGGTGTCCCCTCTGCTACTATATATCCACCTCCATCTCCACCCTCCGGTCCAAGGTCTATGATCCAATCCGCACACTTTATAACATCCAAATTGTGCTCAATAACCACCACCGTATTTCCTCTATCCACAAGTCTTTGGAGAACCTGTATTAGCTTTTTCACGTCATCCATATGA